>CAIZHO010000572.1 GCA_903932805.1 uncultured Roseiflexaceae bacterium
ATTCGGCTCTAAACCGCTGACAACGTTCCCGCATTGGATTGGGAACTCCACCGAAAATCGTTGCAGCCGTTTGAAAGCACTCACCAACACCTCGTAGTCAGCCACGTTTGCTGCTGCCAGATTATCGACGATTCCCGTTATGTCGAGTAAATGTTTCGAAATGCTCGAGTAGGTATCTTCGACGTTCTGCCAGATGGGGGCAATCGACTGCCATGCTTGGCTGCGCCGTGTGACAGCGGTGATGCGCAGCCGTGTGTCGTAATTGCTTTCTTCCGCCTCGCGCGTGAGGACGCGGTAGAGTGCGTCATAGAGCTCTTTGGTGTGGACTCGGGCACGTTCAATCGATGGTGAAATCGCCTGCACAATGTTCGAGAAACGCTCATAGACCTCAGGACCCGCGGTACTTCCCTTGAGGAACGTCGGAAAGCGTGACAACAGCCCTTCGGGCTGGTTCGAACTTCCTTCGTGGATAAGACCGTTATAAAAGTCTTCGACATCGGTGGCAGTGCATGCCCAGCCAAACTGATCCGTGGCAACTTCTTCGAGGTTGTGTGCTTCGTCGATGACCACATGATCGTAGGCTGGCAGAACCGGCATTTCGCTGACCATATCTGCCAACAGCAACGCGTGGTTCACGACCACAATATGGGCGGCTTCGGCTTGTTTACGGGCATGAAAGAACCAGCACTCATTGAAAAATCCGCAGCCCGGCCCATTACACATGTCGAAAGCGGCATGACAGCGATCCCAGATAAGCTGCTCTTTGTCAAACAACGATATCTCATTGCGGTCACCCGCACGCGTTTGCGTGGCCCACGTCGCAATCTTGAGGACGGCACGTGTCTCGTCTTCGTTTGCACCAACCGATGCTTTGACGTCTTCGAGACGGCGCATACACAGATAATTCGAACGGCCTTTGAGCAATGCATATTGCAAGGGCACATCCGGAATGTTGGTGTTGCCGTCCGCACGGTCCGCATCGAATGTCCGCGTCAATGCAGGGATGTCTTTGAAGTAGAGTTGATCTTGCAAATTAATCGTGTGCGTGCTGACCACCACCCGTTGTCCGCGTTCGAGGGCATGCAAGGCCGCAGGGACGAGATATGCCATGCCTTTGCCGGTGCCGGTCCCTGCCTCGACCACGACATGGTGTGACTCGTTGAATGCAGTAGCGACCGCTTGGGCCATGGCGACCTGTGGATCGCGTTGTTCGTAGCCTTCGAATAACCGGCCAAGCACACCATCGGTTGCAAACACACGTTGAATCGTTGTCGCATTGATTGGTGTGCTCGATTCGGTCGGTTCGAGGATCTGGTATTCATCGAGCGAACGCATCACACGTGGGACTATGGGTCTTCCGAAACTGGATTTCGCGATATCGCTGAGGGCCTGTGTAAAAATCGGTTGGAGCGGCCACTGCGGCAGCGATTTTGTGATGCGGACAACTTCTTCGACCAACGCCATATCGCGATCGCAGAGCATTTCGTAGAGCCGTACAAATAAACGATGCGCCATGCGCGCATCGTACAACGCACGATGTGCATCACCGACCGTATCGAGTGGGACCTCAAGGCGGCGGATGAGTTCACCGAGCTTAAAACTCCCAACCGTCGGCACAATCAATGATGCCAGCTCGAATGTATCAATCGATGATTGTTTGAGACGCAGCCCCGAGCCGGCAAGCATGCGGACATCGTATTCGACCGAGTGACCAATCACCGGGTCATCTCCGATGAACGCTTTGAGCGTCGCACGGATATCGCCGAACGAGGGTGCATCACTGACCATCTCGTTGGTAATACCAGTAAGCCGTGAAATCTTGTAGGGTATGTCGCCGCTCGGTCTGATCAGCGTGGTGTAGTGTTCGAGTTCGTGTGACCCACGAAAACGCACTGCTGCGACTTCGATAACCTCATCCTCAATATGATTCAGACCGGTTGCTTCAACATCAATCGCAACCATGGTGTGTTCGTACATGACACGCTCCTCAACAATACACCTATTATAGCGGGTTGGCGTTCGCGCGGGTGGCCGCAATTGTGATTGGGTTTGACAGCAGGTATGGGAGCGGGTATGATATGCACATGATCAAAACTTGCTGTGCAACAACGACCACTACCACTACTATGCTGACTCACACGACTACACGTGTGAGTACATATGTTTGGTGAGGTGGATTGCATAGGTGACAACGGTGTTACCCCCCTCCCAGGCAGGGAGGGGGGTTTTTTGTATGAGAGGTCGAGATGTTATTAGCTGATTACCGAGAATTCTTGCCCATCACCGACAAGACTCCGATGCTGTCACTCAGTGAAGGGCACACCCCGTTGTTGCCTGCACCTGCACTGGCCAAATCGATAGGGGTTGCCAAACTCTACCTCAAACTTGAAAGCATGAACCCGACTGGTTCATTCAAAGATCGAGGCATGGTAATGGCGGTTGCCAAAGCGGTCGAAGCCGGTTCAAAGACCGTTATTTGTGCCTCGACCGGCAATACATCTGCTGCCGCTGCCGCCTATGCAGCGCGTGCGGGGATCGACGCAGTCGTGGTCGTTCCATCGGGCAAAATCGCCCTCGGGAAGTTGGCACAAGCGTTGATGTACGGCGCGCGGTTGTTGGTCATTGAAGGCAACTTCGACGATGCGTTGCGCATTGTGCGCGAGATTTCAGACAAACACCCATTGACCCTCGTCAATTCGGTCAATCCCTATCGCATTGATGGACAGGCCACGGCCGCCTACGAAATCTGTGATGTGCTGGGGCGCGCACCCGATGGCCTCTGCCTTCCCGTGGGCAACGCCGGCAACATCACCGCGTACTGGGCTGGCTTCAAACGCTACAAAGCCGCCGGCAAAATCACCCAGATGCCG
>CAIZHO010000573.1 GCA_903932805.1 uncultured Roseiflexaceae bacterium
ACGAGCAACCACTGCGGCGTGACTGGTCAGACCACCGCGTGCGGTTAAGATGGCTGCTGATGCGACCATGCCGTGGAAGTCTTCGGGAGCGGTCTCGGTGCGTACCAAAATGACCGTTTCGCCCTTTTCGGCCCACTCTGCAGCACGATCTGGGTCAAAGCAGACCTTACCGCTGGCCGCACCAGGGCCGGCTGCAAGACCAGTAGCCAATTTCGGTGTAATCGCAGCAGTCTTGCCATCGACGATGGGGAACAAGAACTGGTTCAGCATTTCGGGCTTGACACGACCAAGGGCGGTCTTCTTATCGATGACGCCTTCTTCGACCAAGTCGACGGCGATGCGCACTGCGGCCATACCGGTGCGTTTGCCATTACGCGTCTGCAACATCCACAGTTTGCCGCGCTCGATAGTAAACTCGACGTCCTGCACGTCTTTGTAATGTGCTTCGAGCTTGTTGGCAATAGCCAAGAACTCTTTGTGGGAGGTTGGCAGTTCCTGTGCCATCTGTGAGATGGGCTTCGGCGTGCGGATACCTGCGACGACGTCTTCGCCTTGGGCGTTGATCAGGTACTCGCCGAACATGTCGTTTTCGCCGGTGGCAGGGTTACGCGTAAATGCAACGCCGGTGGCGCTGTCATCACCCATGTTGCCGAACACCATGGCTTGTACGTTCACTCCGGTGCCGATGTTATCGGGGATCTTTTCGATGCGGCGATAATCGATGGCACGGCGACCCATCCATGAATTGAACACAGCCATAATGGCCATTTCCAATTGTTTGTTTGGATCTTCGGGGAAGTCGTTGCCGGTATCTTCCTTGATGAGTTTCTTGAATTGATTGGCAATATCCGTCAATTCAGCTGCGCTCAGGTCGGTGTCGGCGCGGTTCTTGCCCTTTGCGTGATTCATCACGTGTTCGAGCTTTTCGCCGTCGACGCCCAGCACAATCTTGCCGAACAACTGTACAAAGCGGCGATATGCATCAGCTGCGAAGCGTGGATTGCCGGTCTGCTTAGCCAAACCCTCGAGGGTCTGTGCATTGAGACCAAGGTTCAACACGGTGTCCATCATCCCTGGCATGGATTCGCGTGCGCCGGAGCGAACCGACACGAGCAATGGATTGCTTGCATCGCCGAACTTCTTGCCGGATTTTGCTTCGACATCTTTCAATGCCTCACGGGCCTGATCCCACAAGCCTTCCGGCATTTTCTTGCCGTGCTCATAGTACGCGTTACATGCTTCGGTGGTAATGGTGAACCCTGGAGGAACGGGAACGCCAGTCCGGGTCATTTCGCCCATCCCAGCGCCTTTGCCACCAAGCAGTTCACGCATGGTGGAATTCCCCTCGGTGAAGAGGTATACCCACTTCTTTGACATGGAAAAAGCTCCTCTACTGTGCAGACTACGTATTTGGATGTGCGTTCACGCAACGGAGCGGCATGTGCGTCATTGCAGGCCGACATCTCCACCAGAATTTGGCACAGAAATACCGCGCCTAGTGTACGCCAACTTGCTGATTCGTGCAAGCTGACCCATACGGTGCGGGTATTTCGTAGTGTTATTTGGTACGCAGCAACCCTGCGCTGCCCAACTCGACCATGACTTCTGCTGCAGCCCGTTCACCCGACTCGATCGCTCCTTCGAGCGTGTTGGTCCAGTGTGTCGCGGTCTCGCTCCCAGCCCAGTGCACACGGCCGACGGGGGTCGCAACATTGTGAATGTACGACGCAGCGCCAGGTGCGAGGAACCCATTTGCGCCGCGATTCCAGCGTTCTGCGTTCCAATCGCGTTCAATCATGCCACGATACGCCAACGCCTCGGGTCCAAACCAGCGTTGCAGTTGATGTACGACTGCAGTCAATCGTTCATTGCGGGGCTGCATACCCCAATGGTGGGCTGCTTCGGCGCTGATGATGCACGCCAGAGCCCCTTCGTTGGCATTCAGTGGCGATACATCATGGCACAGAGAGAAAGGACCGGTATCGTCAATCACCATGCCGGATTTGCCGTTCTCGCGCCAGAACGGGTAGTCATAAAAGACCACCATCGTCATCGCGCGACCCATGATGATCCGTTGTTGGAGTGCATCGCGCGCGGGTGGGAGATGTGGTTCGAAGTAGATTTGCTGAGAAACAACAGGTGGTGTTGTCACAATGGCATAGCGCGCGCGGAACGATGTCCCGCGGGAGTACGCAGTCACGCTGTGTTCATCTTGACGCATCGCAAGAATAGGCGTGTCGGCGATGATTTGCTGCCGATACTGTTGGCTCAACCGTTCGGCGATGCGGCTGCTTCCCCCCACGACACGCTCTTGGCCGTGCGCCGGACGTATCCGAAAAAGCTGCCCAGCGCCCCGGTGGGCCGATACTTGGTCGATGATGTAGTACAGTGATATTTCGCTTGGTTCTGCGTGGAAGTGAATGCGCGTGAGCACGGTGAGGATTTGCTTGGTCGTACGAGTACGACAGGTATCGTTGAGCCATGCAGCAAAAGACCGCGTGTCGATTTGGCGAGCTCGTTCGAGGGTGTCATCGGTGGGTGCGTCGAGCCGACGTGAGAGGGCATCAAGCAAGCGAATAACACGACGGTAGTCTAAGGCGACGTGCGG
>CAIZHO010000574.1 GCA_903932805.1 uncultured Roseiflexaceae bacterium
CGTTCGTCGTTCTGCTAGGGTCTCCGCGTCGGTTGTGGTCCCCCGCCGCCCTCAGGCCCACGTGTCGGTTGCGGTCCCCCGCCACCATCCGGCCCACGTGTCGGTTGCGGTCCCCCGCCACCATCCGGCCCACGTGTCGGTTGTGGTCCCCCGCCACCCTCTGGTCCACGTGTCGGTTGTGGTCCACCTGCGTCATTCGGCCCACGTGTCGGTCGTGGCTCAGTCACGTCGCGGTTCGGAGTAGCATTCAAAGGGGTTGTCCCGTTGGCTCGTTGTTCTGGCCCACGCGTAGGCCGCGGTCCATCACCTGTAGGCGCATCGTCACCCGACGGCGCGGGTCTGTCTGCACCCGGAGTACCCCGTGGAGCACGGGGCGGCCGTGTTGTATCTTCGACCGGCCCTGGCTGCATTCCGTCTTGGAGCGGTGCCAACTCTTGGGCATCGGCGGGTTGCCGTTCGTTGCGCTCACGCGGCGGGCCCTTGTCGCCGCGCTGACCGACCGTCACTTGTACATCTACCTGCTGCTCGGTCTGTGCATACACCGCGACCTCATCCGTATCACGATTGGTAGCGACTGCCGCGGTGTCGCCTTTGCGCACGCGCACCCGCTTGACCTGCGTCTCGACGTTTTTGATCCCATCGCTGTAGCCCACCACAATGTCGGCGGTACTGTCTACCCCACTCGCAACGGCTGCCGTCCCACGTCGCTGATCGAGGCGCACTTCGCTGGCAATAGTTGCATCGACCTGCAGGTTTTGCACGCTCACGACCGAGCCAGCGCCAAAAGCCGATATCGTCACCGGCGCATCGGCTGCACCCGTCACATAGACCGTTCCTTCGGTCGCGACGGGTAGCTCCAGCATGGGCATCCCGTTTGGGGTCCACGCTCCGCCGGCCGCCCGCAGATAATGCACCAGCACGCCTGGGATATCGTTGTACGCGGCCCCCAGCACGATACCGCTCCGGCGCCCTTGTGCGTCTTCGAAGTATGCCGAATACGCCTGTGCGTCACCCCCTGCATCGGGGAGCGCAGACGAAAACAAAATCGTCGTCAGCTCTTCGATGCCCTTGCGCAGCGGGTTGCCCGGACAAAACTGGCATACCTGTTGTTCGAGGCGCGGCGACGTTTCGGTCAAATCCATTGTCCCTGACGTCGCATCCCCTGCGTACCGCACCACACTCCCGTCGTCTCGGGTGCGATGATAGCTCCAGCTGTTTTGCACAGTGTCAACCACAATCTCTTGTGTCGTTTTGGGCACATTGTTGTCATAGATTTCGATGGCGACATGGCCGTCGTCGATGGTCCGCAACCCAATCGGCGTCACAGTATGCCCGCCGCGCCCGTTCGCCTCGTACACCCCCATGGTATAGAGCACCTCCACCGGTGCATCGGGGTGCAACCCTGCGCGGAGCATGGCAATCGCCGCATTGGCATCCAACACATGATGATGCGCCCGGGTGGGGTAGGTGGCTTGCGTCGCCCACCAATAGGCTATTTCGCGTTGCAACGGCACATTCCCTGCCAATACCAGTTGCGCAGCAGTCTCGTTCCCAAATGCGTGCGGCGTGAGCACCCCATGATAAAAATACTGACTCAGCACCGCCATCCCTTCGCAGTGCCCCGTTTCCATCGCGGTATTGAGCGCTTCCATCCAGATGCGCGCCGGCGCAATCAGCGTACAGCTGGGTGTGACGTTGGCGCACACCTCGTCGCCGAACATGCGTTGCAGATCGGCTGCGGTCAAATTGGTGACATCGCCCGCACCATAGTTTTCGAACCCAAATCCATCACGCTGCGGCGCAAACCCACTCGTCTGCACCGCGGGCAACGGCATATCCTGCACGGTCGGTTGCGCACCACACCCGGCCAGCACGAGGCCAACGAGCACCGCGCACCACACCCTATATGTCTTGGTCATCCGCATCTGGTCACCATCGTATCTGCGCAGCTGGGCTGTCGATTTTTTCTTTCCACGAAAAAGGTGAGGGGCAATACTGCCCCAACCACTCATTCCCTCCGCCACATACCACTCCCCGCCTCGCGACGGTTGCACGTCCTGCACCCCGATTACGCACCTGCGGCTGGGTCCTCAGTGGCGCGGGCTGGTACGCCCTGCCTCACGCACACCCCACCAGCGCGCAACCCACCTCTCGGTCGGTTTTTCATCGTTCGACGCACCCCACCGTCACCTGCACTGCATGCACACCATACCATTTAGGACTCTACAATTTCTGAACACGTATGCACCAGCGCTATTATCTAGTCAGAATTCCATTCTCCCACAAACCACCCATTCTCATCGTTCCACTCTCCAACCTCCGATTCTCTGCGTCATACCCGCACACATCGTATGCGGGTATGCTGCGTGATCGTTTCGCTTCCATCCCCCACCCAAAAAACCAGAAGCCGTCGCGTATGCGACGACCTCTGGATGGGAATCTCTCCACCGTGACTATCCACGCAGAGTACCTCCGCGTTGACCATCCACGAGATTACCTCCGCGTTGACCATCCGCGCAGATTCCTCTCGCATTGACCATGCACGCAGGTGCATGGTCATCAAGGGGTGGGTGTTGCAGTTTTGGTGGGCGTACGACTCACGAGCGCATCGTGCTGCGGTGCACCAATGGCCAATATGCGACCGTCGCGCAATCCAATAACCGAGTTAACGTAGCCAGCACCAACAACCGCGACGTCTCGATATCCTTCTGGGATTTCGATTTGCTTGTTGTCATTGCGGCCCCATGCATAAATCGTGCCATCATTACCCAAAGCCAACGAGTAGTACGACCCCGCCGAGACTTGCTTGATGTCGCGCACGTTATCAGGCACTTTGCTCTGCCCGAATGCGTTGGCACCCCACGCAAGCACGGTACCATCGGTCTTGAGCACCAACGTATGGTCGAACCCTCCCGACGCAGCTCTGACACCGCGTAACCCTGCCGGGATGACCGCCTGCTTCTCGTTGTTGCGACCCCAAATCTTCATGGTGGTATCTTTTAGGATTGCAATCGAGTGTTGTGTCCCAGCCGCCACACTGGTGACATCTCTGACGGATTTTGGCACGTTGGTCTGTCCGCTTTCGTTGTTGCCCCACGCAACCACGGTGCCGTTTTTCGTAACTGCCAGTACATGCGCAGCCCCTGCAGCAATCGAGACGATGTTCGATTTCGCGCTTTTGGGGATAGAAATTTGCCCGCGGGTGTTTGCTCCCCAGCCATATACCATACCGCCGCGTAAGGCCACCGCAAAATTCGTGCCGACCGCGATATCATCGATTTTGCTGCCACAACACGGGGCGATATTGGTCTGGTACTCCTTGTTCATCCCCCATGTCACCAACGTACCGTTCATCAATAATCCGAGGGTGAACGATGCCCCGATCGCCGCTTTCTTGAGCTGGATCCCCGGAGGGGTTGGTGTTCGTGTCGGCGTGTGCGTCCGTGTGTTGGTCACGGTTGGTGTTTGTGTTGCCGTTCGTGTGGGGGTCGGCGTCTCATCGGTAATCACAAACGACTGTTGGGCGTTCGGCGCAGCCGCATAGATGATCCCACCGCTCAGGCCACCTGCCTGCGATGCGGTCACGATGCAGGTCCCGATCCAATAGATGTGCAACGTCCGAGGGGGCACAATCGTACAAACCGACGTGTTGTTGGTCACGTACGATACTGCCAAGCCCGAACTCGCCGATGCGGGCAGGACAAAATCTGCTTCATAATCACGCTTGTTGGGGAGTGGTGGGAACGTGATGGTTTGCGGTACGCCCAATGCACTAAATGAACGCGCCACTGTCGGTGCGACCGCATAGGTGATCCCGCCCGACACACCCCCTGTCTGGGATGCCACGATGGTACAGGTCCCCACGGTCAACATGCTGACGGTCGCTCCCGACACCGTACAGATGCTCTTTGTGCTCGAACTAAAAGTCACTGGTAACGTCGAGAACGACGTCGCACTCACCGTAAATGAGCCTGACGTATAGACTCTACTATTCAGCTCCCCAAAGGTAATGGTCTGCGCTCGCCGTGACTCGAATGACCTGGTAACACTCGTTGCCGCAGCATATGTCACGCCACTCAATACCCCACCACTTTGCGCAACAGTGATAGTACAGGTTCCATAGGTAAGTAACGTCACCTGTCCTACCGTCGTCACCGTACACACCGTCGGGGTCGATGAGGTATACCGCACCGGTAATGCAGAGCTCGCTGTCGCTCCCAATCTGAACGAGGGGGCACTTGCGTCGATGTCTGCCGGCTTTGCAAACGTAATCACTTGTCCCGTGCGGATGGTGAATGACTGAGTGATCGTAGTTGCACTTGCGTACAAGATCCCGCTGATTGTCCCACCCGTCTGTGCGGCCACAATGGTACACAGGCCGGATGACACGATCGACACGGTCCCGCTACTCGACACGGTACATTTGCTTGGTGTCGTCGACGTAAAACTCACCGACAAGCCCGAGTCACTTGTAGCCGTCACCACAAAATCAGTTGCAGTCACGTTCTGGTCACTCAACGCACCAAATGTTATTGTCTGTGTGCGACGTGAGACAAACGACCGCGTCACACTCGTTGCAGCACTGTACGACGTACCTTCATTGATGCCACCGACCTGATCCGCCACGATGGTACATGTACCATACGACACCAGCGTCACCGTCCCACTGCTCGTCACCGTACACACCAAGGGTGTCGACGATGCGTAGGTCACCACTAATCCCGAGTCGGACGTTGCACTCAGTGCAAATGCTGTAGCAGTCTGATCGATGTCACTCGGTGTCACAAACGTAATTGTCTGTGGTGTACGCACGATAAAGGATCGACTGACCGTCGGGGCCGTCGCGTAGACAATCCCTCCGCTCGTTCCGCCGGTTTGGTCTGCCGTTATCGCACATGTCCCTGGTGCAACGATATGCACCGTTCCCGTACTTGTTACCGTGCAGACCGACGTCGTCGTCGTCGCATACGCGACCGCTAATCCAGACGATGCCGTTGCGCTTAGTGCGAAATCCGCATCGGTCGAATCGACATCGGCCACACTCCCAAACGTTATCGTCTGGAGCCGCCGTGACACGAACGAGCGCGTTACACTGGTTGCCGCACTATAACTCGTGCCTGCATTAGTCCCACCAACCTGATCTGCCACAATACTGCAGGTGCCGTATGTCAGTATGGTCACTTCACCTGCGCTTGTCACGGTGCAGACCAAGGGGGTTGTGGTCGAATAACTCACCGTTAGCCCCGAGTCAGCCGTTGCTGCCAAGGTGAATGCTGCAGCATCTTGATCAATGTCGCTCAATGTCGTAAAGGTAATCGTCTGCGGTGTACGCACCGTAAACGACTGCGTCACTGATGTTGCAGCAACATACGTGACCCCACCGGTCGCACCGCCCGCTTGGTCGGCACTAATCGTACAGGTCCCTGGGGTCAACACATCAACAGTGCCGCCACTGGTGACCGTACAAACACTCGGGGTCGTCGACGTATAGGTCACGGTTAATCCAGCGCTCGACGTTGCAGACACTGCAAAGTTCGCTGCAGTCGAATCCTTATCACTCAATGCATTGAACGTAATCGACTGGACATCCATCGATAGAATATTGCGCGACACATTCGTCGCCGCTGCATAGGTCGTACCACCGTTGACACCGCCACCTTGCGCGGCGACCACCGTACATGTACCGGGTGACAACAGTTGCACCAAACCTGCACTCGAGACGGTACACACCGCTGATGTTGTGGTGCTAAAGGTCACAGCCAAACCCGACGTCGCGGTCGCCGTCACCGTAAAGTCCGCATCCGTCGACATCACATTCGCAGGTTGGGTGAATGTAATTGTCTGTGCGGTCGGCGCGATGTTGGTAATCGTAAACGACGAGCTCACACTCGACGCCGACGCCCACAGCGTTGTACCGTCATCACCACCTGCCTGGCTGGCCACAATGGTGCACGTTCCCGCCCCCACAATGGTCAATGTCGACCCACTCACCGTACATTTTGACGTCGTGCTTGATGTATATGTCAGTGGTAACCCAGAAGACGCAGTTCCCGGCAGCGTGAACGGCGCACTCGATCCGGTCGCATGATAGTTTTTGGACGTGCCCGTCAGACTAAACGTAATCGTCTGCGGGTTACCCATCGAGATGTTGTCGACCCAGAACGTCGCACCCGATGCCATACCTCCCGACGCATCGTAGGTACCATTCACAAAGACAAACTTATAAAACTCACGCGTCGCCGGGATGGTCACCTGGGCAAATTGCCAGCCTACCACGGAAGCGCCATGCGTATCCAAAATTTCATACTGGGCACAGTCCCCTGCGCTCCCCGACGCTGTCCCATCACCATTTGCATCGGTGTCTAACAAATACCCCATCACGGCATAATTGTCGGCTCCTGCAGCAGAAAACCAATTCAACGTAACGATTTGATTCTGGACACCTTTGAACACTTCACTGACAATCGCTGGTCCGTGTACCACGTGGTACCCTGTCGTACCATCCCCCGATCCCAAGTCCAACCGTACCGCATTTGAACCCTGTGCTGGCCCCAGTGAACTCACCGAAGTGACAATCTGGGTCGTGAATCCGCTAAATGTACCGGTATCGTTGTGGTCATTACTCACATTCGAATATGCGCTGTAATTCGTCGTGTCGACCGACACACAGCCACCAATGTTGGTGACGCCCAAGTCGATACGTTGATTCATGGCTGACCAGTTGGTCAATCCACTCTCGAAGCTACCGTTCTGGAGATACGGCGTCGTCCGTGCTGCTGCATAACTCACCGGCACGTCACGACGAATCGGCATTGCCGTACCCGTGCCCCACAACAACACGACTACGAGCAAGAACCGACACAGCCGGTGCCACCGCGTTTGTTCGTATCTCATCAATCTATCCTCCCGACCTGATGTCCACATCAGGAACATGCATTATGTATTGTACACACTCGCTCATCTTGACTACTATACTTGATAGCACGACGCTTTCTCTCTAAACCATATTACGTCTTGATGATTCTGGGATGAGATGTCGGCTAAATGACCCACACTGTCCCCCTCTACACCTTCTCTGCGTATCTGTGCATGATTGTTTCGCCACGCAGTGCGCCTACATCAGTGTGTCAGGGATTCTCCCCAACGTACCAGGGTACGATCATGCAGACCACAGCATGACCGTACCCTGGGAACTCCTGCGCACCTTTGCGCGTTCTGTACCTCTCGCGTTGACCATGCACGCAGATTCCTCTCGCGTTGACCATGCACGCAGATTCCTCTCGCATTGACCATGCACGCAGATTCCTCTCGCATTGACCATGCACGCAGATTCCTCTCGCGTTGACCATGCACGCAGGTGCATGGTCAAGGAGTTGGCGTCGCCGTTTTTGTGGGTGTGCGCGACACCAGTGCGCTATGCTGCGGGGCACCAATTGCCACCACCACACCACTCCGCAGGGTAATGATTGAGTTTACATAGCCCACACCAATATGTTCTGCATTCGTAATCCCATCAGGGATCGTCGTCTGGTTATATTCGTTGCGCCCCCAGCCAAACAGCGTCCCATCATGCATCAACGCCATCGAGTAATTACAACCCGCGCCGATTTCTTTGACGTCCTTCAGATTCAATGGCACCTTCGCTTCTTGGAACCGGTTCGATCCCCAACTAACAACCGTCCCGTCTTTCTTGAGCGCCAAAGCATGCGTACACCCAGCAGTAACGGCCTTGACATTGTTGAGCCCGATGGGAATATCAATTTGGCCCAAACTATTGCCACCCCACCCAATCACTGTCCCATCCTTGCGCAGTGCAAGCGAGAAATCTTTGCCGCCAGCTACCTGTATCACATCGCGGAGCTGCTTCGGCACTACACACTGATTCTCCACATTGTTGCCCCAACACACCACGGTACCGTTCGTCTTGAGCGCCAACGTATGCGCACCGCCGGACGAAATGGCCATCACATCTTTCTGTGCCATGAGCGGAACATTCAACTGGCCACGGGTATTCGCCCCCCAACCATACACGCGACCACCCTTCAACGCTACCGCAAAGTTGGTCCCGACCGACACATCAGTAATGCCAGAGCCACAGCACGGCGGGATGTTGGTTTGATTCTCTTTATTCATCCCCCACGTTACCAGCGTGTTGTTGTACAACAAACCCAGCACAAACGAACCACCCACCGCAGCCTTCTTCAGTGCAAATGGGTTTGGCGTCGGTGTAACGGTTTTGGTGGGTGTCAGCGTACTCGTCGCGGTTGCGTTCGAAATGTTGATGACCATGGTTACGTCAGGCGCTGGCTCGTATATGGTCCCATCAGAGGCAGTCCCTCCGGTTTGCTTTACCTTCACCCGGCACGTACCCGCTCCCACTATCGATACTTTCTTGCCTGTTACGGTACAGATTCCCGGATTCAGTGATTCGTATGCGACCGCCATCCCCGAGGTCGCACTCGCAGCAAGATCAAATGCGGAGTTGTATGTGAACTTCTGTGGTACCTGTGCAGCAGAAATAGTTTGCGGCATCCCGGTTACATCAAACGTCCGCGACACCGGCGTCGCGGCAGCGTACGTTACACCAGCGCGCGTCCCACCGACTTGCGACCCAGTCACCGTACATGAGCCAATCGCCAAGACACGGATGTTGCCACTGATGATGGTACAGACACGCGGTGTTGTTGATGCGTAGCTCACGGCCAACCCCGAGCTCGCAGTTGCATATGGGGCAAAATCCGGTGATTTGTATGTTTTTTTGCTAATCACGGGGAACGTGATGGTCTGCACCTGTTTAACCACGAACGTCCGTGTCACACTCACCGCGGCCCCATATGTCACACCTGCCCGCACGCCGCCTGCTTGGTTTGCCGTAATCGAACACGATCCTGCTCCTACGATCGCAACGGTTGTCCCGCTTACCGTACAGACTGCTGGCGTGGTCGTTGTGTAACTAACCGACAATCCCGAGCTCGCCGTCGCCGCAAGGCTAAAATCCGGATCGTTCGAAACTTTGTCCGCTAGTGGTGCAAAGGTAATGGTCTGTGCCGTCTTGACGGTGAATGTACGTGTCACACTGGTCGCGGCGACGTAGGTGTTGCCGCCAGTCGTCCCCCCCGCCTGGGATGCCGTGATCGAACATGTACCCGAAGCAACGATACTCACCGTCGATCCACTCACGGTGCAGATTGTTGGGGAATTCGACACATAGCTCACCGGCAACGTCGAGCTGGCTGTAGCACCCAGGCTGAAGTCTGGGTCTGTCAATTCTTTGTCTGCCAACGCAGCAAATGTGATTGTTTGTGCTGCATAGTTTGTAACGGTGAACGATTGCGTCACACTCAATGCCGACGCATAGGGCACCGCACCTACTGCTCCCCCCGTCTGATAGGCAGTCACGGTACACGTCCCCGAGGTCGCCACTATGGTCAACACACCACCACTCACCGTACAAACCGATGGCGTGCTCGACGTATAGGTCACGCCCAACGTCGACGAAGCCGTCGCCGGCAATGTATACGGCGAGGCGGTCGTGTTGATGGTTGCCGGTAACACAAAGGTGATGGTCTGCGGCCGCCCGACCGAAATGTTGTCGATGTACATCGTCGCACCCGAGTTTGTCCCACCGGATTGGTCAAACGTCCCGTTCACAAAGACAAAACGATATGCGGCTGAGGTCGCTGGGATGGTAATGCGTGAGTTTTGCCACCCCGTTACCGTACGACCTGTCGCATCTACGATTTCGGTTTGGGTACATGACGTCGTGTTCAACAAATACCCGAGAATGGCAAAGTTGTCACGCACATACTGCGCATACCAGTCAAAGGTAATCACATCACCGGCATCGGCACTGAACACATCACTCACCACCGCAGGCCCGTGGATGACACGATATGCCGAACCGCCGTATTCCATGTTGTTCATAAACAACACGTTATTCCCTGCCACAACCGGTACACCCGACGCCATCGTACTCGTCACATTGGCTTCCGTCGTCAGCCAGTTACTCGCGTTCAATCCCTGTGGGTTGAATGTGTCATCGTCCCGCCAAATAGCTGATGCCGGCGTTTGGCCCGTCGCTGCAATCGCGGCATAGTCGGTGGTGTCTTGACTGACACAGCCGCCCAGTACCGTCACACCCAGGTCGATTTTGTCGGGGTACGGACCATTTCTGTTGTCAATCCCCGCACCGACGATGGTCCAATTCGTCACCGTCGTCGCACCATCTGCATCGGCTTCGAAGCTCCCGTTCAAAAAGCCTGCGCGCGGCGTCACACGCTCTTGTGACTGCGCGACTGAATGCCCAACCGGATCGCTCCATCCAGACAAAAACACCAACAGACCGAATAAATACACACGTACAAAACGTTGCATTCC
>CAIZHO010000575.1 GCA_903932805.1 uncultured Roseiflexaceae bacterium
GATCTCAATACACCTGTTTACGAAACATTGACGCACGTACTCACGCCAAATAACTAAACACGCATTAATCAATTGCGCTGTTTAGCTAAAATATCTAATTGTAAGGATTTACTTTATGAATAAGAATCAATCAAATCAAGATTTTAGATTTAAAGACGAAATATTCTTTCAATGATACTTATTCATCACTCAGCTGGTACACCGTACGCACGTATCTTACAATCCAACAGAACAATCGCTTGTCTGTTGGATTACCCTACAGGACAATTCCGCATTCAACGCGACACAAGGAGTGACTACAACTGTACTCGTACACGGGTTGTCATATCGTCAGCAGTAGATCTGAAAGCAGAACAACCCGCCAACCCGAATAGCAGCGCAGCGTCGATCGTCATGCAATGCAACTCTTCGGCGGGGTTCGTTGTGCTCCGGCAGGTTTGTACTGACGCAACCGTTTTTTCTCACCTTCACGCGTAAACGTTCTTTTTGTGTATCAGTGTTTATGATGGACCGAGTTCTCGATTCTGCGCAGGTAGTCGTATGGCTGCTGTCGATACTACCTGAGGCTTGATGACTGCGATGTGACCCACTGTAACTCAACGGCTTTGCTGTCGCACCACAACCGGTTACTGCGTTGACGTTCGAGTCGCTCTATCCGTCATAGGAGCGTCCACCGTCGCGGAATGCTTCGACTGTTTCGTACTGATTTGTATATTTTGCACAAAAAGCGTCTCCCACACATGCATAGGGAGACGCGCTTTCGAACAAATCGCTAGTTCAGTACCGCTCCGCGGGCTGCGTACTCAACCACGAAGCGCTTCATTTTGTCGCGAAAGAACGAGTTTGTGGTGACTGCGTCACAGGGGTAATTGTTCCCCGCCACCCAGCCATCGCGATACATGTAGCCGACGCACCGTTCAGATACATAATTGTCGGGCTGATTCGTGTGCCAGAGAAACACCGAATTTCGCAGTTGTGTGCCCTTTTCAGGGCCACTCGCCCAGCGAAACACACCAACATTTGCGTAGCTGTTTGCCCCAATCCAGGCACCCGTTGCATCTGCCCAACGCAATCCCGAAAGATTGAGTATTGCGGTCCGCACACACCAATCCTCTGATGCGTTGGTGATCGTTGCAAGGTACCCGCGCACTCCGCGGAACGCACGCTGCGAAGCCAGCATATCCGCTTGATTCCAGGTCAGGTTTTTGTAGTATGTGACAATCTCATAGCGATGTGCCACACCACTTGCATCACGCCAAAAGCATCCCTTCGATGGTTCGTATGCACGGGCACTGGCATCGGTTGCATTCGGCAACAAAAAAATAGAAAGCGCTGCGACCCCGGCAATCAGGCTCGTCAGCACGACGCTACGCAAACGGCTTATTCTCGATTTCATACAACCTCACTTCTTTCACCCTCATTGTATCAACCACGGGTTGTCGAACGATGAAAAACAGATGACAGTTGCTCTATAGCACACGGCATCGTATGATTGATTGTAGTAAATCGTCTGAACCATGTTGACTGTCGTCGCGCAAACGCATGTGTATTGAATTTTATGCGCTGGACTGCTTCTGCCAACGTACACTCACCCGCCAAAAAGGGTTGTAATTCGCGATATCCAATACCGGACATCGCGGGCAATGCCCATCCATAGCCCGCCGCAACAAGCGACTGTACCTCGGCGACGAGTCCGTGCGCGAGCATTGCGTCCACGCGCAAATCGATCCGTTGGTAGAGGGCTTCAGTTGGCATCTGGAGCCATATAACCGTTGGTTCGAACGTCAATGCTGCTTTGGTTTGAAGCGACGAAAAGGGCATACCCGTACCGATGCAGACCTCGAGTGCCCGCACAATGCGACGGACATTGGTCGTGTGGATGCTCGCCGCAGCGTCGGGATCAAGCTGTGCTAATCGACGGTGGAGTGCCTCGTGACCGTCACGGATCGCATCGGCTTCGAGTTGTGTACGAAGCTCCTCATTTGGCGGCAGCTCTGGTACCGTCCAGCCTTCGAGGAGTGCCGCCAGATACTGACCAGTCCCGCCGGCAACAATCGGCAGCACGCCTCGTTCGACACAACTTGTGATTGCTGCCAATGCATCGGAACGAAACATCGCAAGGCTATACCATGCATCCGGCATGGCAACATCGATCAGATGATGCCGCACCAACGCGCGTTCTGCGACTGTGGGTTTGGCCGTACCGATATCCATCTGCCGATAGATTTGGCGCGAATCGGCCGAGATGATTTCTCCACCATATGCGTGGGCTGCCTCGAGAGCAAGGGCACTTTTGCCAACAGCGGTTTGTCCCACAATAAACAACACATGGGGTTTTGTTACCATCGGGTACTTCTTTGAAAACGACCATCTGGCGATGGGCGTATCGACCATTACGCGTCTTGGTTTGGTTGCATCGTGCCTGGTGATGGCACAGGCCGCGCCACGACGACGGTTACCCGCCGCTCAAAGTCACCACGTGGCATCAGAATACGGTGCTGACACTGTTCGCAACGGACACCGATGTCTGCCCCCAACCGTACCACACGCCATGCATTGCCTCCGCAGGCATGCGGCTTGCGCAGCTGCACCACAATATCGAGCTGAACCTCATGCATCGGTATCGGCATCGCGCCACAACTCCTCGGTCTGGCCATTCAAATGTCCATCGCGGGCATATAACATATCCACACGACGACGATAGCGTGCATTTACTTCACGGAGCGCCGCCTCGGCATCGAGGTTGTACTGCGCTGCATGGACCGCCAGCGCAAATAACTGCGCCCCAAGCGTCTCGTGGGCTGTTGCTTCGGCTGTGCCCGTGATTACCATGCCGTAGCGCTTCGACTTATTGATCAGGGCGCTTGTTGCGGTCAATGCGGGGAGCGCCAACGGTACCCCGGCAAGGGGGCTTTTGGGGGTCGCAGTATGTGATGTCTCCGTCGCCTTGATGGCGTACCAGTTTTTCAGGACTGCCTCACTGTCGGCGGCGGCCACGTCACCGAACACGTGCGGGTGGCGCCGAACAAACTTTGTGGTGACCGCTGCGTAGACATCCTCCATAGTGAATCGCCCAGCCTGACGCGCCATTTCAGCCTGCATCAAAATATTGAGCAAGACATCGCCGAGTTCTTCGACCAGACTGCCATCGTCGGCGCGATCGAGGGCATCAATGGCCTCGTAGGCTTCTTCGAGCAGGGTGCGCCGCAATGACTGCGGGGTCTGTTCGTGATCCCAGGGACACCCAGCGGGCCCGAGCAATCGCTCAATGACGTATCCAATTCCATCAGGAGTACGTCGATTATCGAGCGGCTCTGCTGCTGCGATGTAGAGGGTAACGGGATAGTCTGTCGGGGGGTGAACGTCCCCGACGGTGCTCCACTCGACCGAACCGTGGCCACGCAACAACGCACAACGGGCTTCGCGTTGATATGAAGCACGAAGGTGTACGAGCACCGCTTCTGCGAGATGCAGATTATCGATATTGCATATCCATGCTTCGGCATGCGGCCGCACCGGGATGGGGGTTACCCGCGGCACATACGGCGCGCTGGTATGAAACGTCGCCCAACTCGCCCGTGCATCAACGAGGGGCACAAACGTCAAGGCATCGCACCACTGGGCGTTGTCCGCCGCAGCATGAATCCCCAGTTCTGCGGCATACGCATCAATGGGATGTTCCCCAGGCAGAATCCGACAGCGCTGGGGAACGCGCCCAACAATCGCCGCCACTGTCGCATCCGCGATGCGGGGATGCCCCGGTACGAGGTACAGCACATCGCCCACACATGCTTCGAGCGCGTCAGCGATACGCTGTGCGGCGTCGGGCAAAGCAAGCAGATCATCAAATCCCGTATATGACGTAGCGGGCAATGCGGTCAACGCGGGATGCTGTGCGGTTCGTGTGTAGACAAGAGGCGCCGACTGCACGAGTGCAGCGACGCCCATGGGGAGGATGGTGCTCGAACCGAGGCCTGCGATAGTAATCATCAGTTCCTCATGTGGGGGGATACGTTATGGTGCCGGCGTTTCGATTGGTGCGTCAGCAGGAGCGCCTTCTGCACCGGGTGTCTCAGGTGCACTGACAGCGGTCGGTGCAATGATGATGGTCTTTGCGTCGAGGCCCTTTGTTCGTGCTTCTTCGATTTTGGCCGTTACCGCATCGTAGCGCTTCTGGTCAAGGGTACTGGGCAATTGTTGGGCCACCATTGCATCGATGTTCGCTGGATCGATCAGCGGTTGTTGCCCTCGATCGATGAGTTTGATAATGTGGAAGCCATATTGTGTTTTGACTGGTGTCTTGGTGACTTCACCAACCGCCAAATCATCAAAAATGGCCTGCTCGAACTCTGGGACAAATTGCCCTTTCCCAGCCCAACCAAGGTCGCCGCCGTTTTCTTTGCTGCCAGGATCCTGAGAAAATTCTTTGGCCAATGTCGCGAAATCTTCACCTGCGTTGAGCCGAGTCATCACCGTTGTAGCGGTTACTTCATCGGTGACCAAAATATGTGCAGCTAGTGCTTTGAGTTCGGTTGACTTCGACTGTTCAGTGAGTGACGCGGTAAGCTCTGCACGGACGGTATCGGTCGTGACGAGCGTCTCAGCAAACTGCTTTTGGACGATAAAGTACTTACAAAAATCGCGAAACGCCTGGTCCTTTTCGCCTTCAAAGCCCAATTGATCGCGGATGACGACGTCGAGTTCGTCGGTACCGCTGTTTTTCACCGCAGTGCGGAACTCTTCGACTTGTGCGTCGATTTGAGCATCAGTAGCGGTGATGCCGGCTTCTGTGGCGATATCCATCAAAATATGCTGCACGACGTATTGTTCGGTAACCAAACCGGTCAGCTCAGCACGCGTCGGCAGTTGTTGGACATCGGGGTTTTTGCGCATCCCGACTTCGAGCCGGTCGACACGCAGATTGGCTTCGCTGGTACGCAATGCAGAGTCGCCAACTTTGGCGACAGGGGGATCGATCAAATCGCTGACAGGATTCGAACACGCGGCAAGTACCACAGCAAACAACGCGATGACACTCGCACGTACAATCAGACGCATGTACTCTTCCTTCCTTTATCCATCGAACTGGATATCAACGTCGCAGAAGCGACGAGGTCTAATCGTTATCGCCGTCGTCGTCGAGCGACAACACTGCCATAAATGCTTCTTGTGGGATTTCGACATTGCCGACCATTTTCATGCGCTTTTTGCCTTCTTTTTGCTTTTCGAGCAATTTGCGCTTGCGGCTGATGTCCCCACCATAACACTTGGCCAAGACGTCTTTGCGCATGGCCCGGATTGATTCACGCGCAATGACCCGGCTCCCTACTGCTGCCTGTACCGGCACTTCAAACATCTGCCGTGGAATCAGCCGACGCAGACGATCGACCAGCTGGCGGCCTTGGTTGTAGGCACTGTCTTTGTGGACGATCAGCGACAGTGCATCAACGGGTGTGTGATTGACCAAGATATCGAGTTTAACCAAATCGGACTCTTGATAGCCCGACAAGGTGTAATCGAGCGAGGCGTACCCTTGGGTGCGTGATTTGAGCTGATCATAGAAGTCAATGACGATTTCGTTCAGTGGAATCTTGTACTTGAGCGACACACGTTGTGGGTCGAGATGGTCCATCGCCACAAATGTACCGCGCTTGCCGGTCACCAGCTCCATCACGGTGCCAATATAGCGCGTGGGGACAATCACGGTTATTGCCATGACGGGTTCTTCGATGGCAGCGATGTTGGCGACATCGGGCATTTCGGATGGGTTTGCAACGGCGATAATCTCGCCAGAGCTGAGCATGACATTGTATTCGACGCTCGGTGCGGTAATCAGCAAGGTCAAGTTGTATTCACGCTCGAGTCGCTCACGGACAATCTCCATATGGAGCAGTCCGAGGAACCCACAGCGAAATCCGAAGCCGAGGGCGGCGGATTTCTCGGGGGCAAAGGTCAGTGACGCATCGTTCAGGGCAAGCTTTTCGAGGGCCTCGCGGAGCTCCGTGTATGCATTGGACTCGACGGGGTACAAACCGGCAAAGACCACCGGCTTTGCCAATCGGTAGCCAGGCCACGGCTCGCTGGCGGGGTCGTTGGCCAAGGTGACCGTATCACCCACTTGAACGTCACCGATTTGCTTGAGGCCGGTCGCGATGTAGCCCACCGAGCCAGGGCCGAGCGAATCAACGGGGGTCATGGTCGGGTGGAAGTACCCTATTTCGAGCGCGGCACATTCAACCCCTGACCGCATGAAACGCACATTGGTCGAGTTGTTGATCATGCCTTCCATGATGCGGACATAGGCAATGACACCTTTGTACACGTCAAAGTGGGAGTCAAAGATCAACGCTCGGAGCGGTGCGTTCACTTCGCCGCTCGGTGGCGGTACACGTTCAACGATGGCTTCGAGGATTTCGACTATCCCGATGCCTTGTTTTGCTGAAGCGCGCAGGACATCCTCTGCAGGCCCACCCAGCACCTTCTCGACCTCTTGGGCGACAAACTCTGGATGTGCACCGGGAAGGTCGATTTTGTTGAGGACCGGCACAATCTCGAGGTTGTGCTCGAGGGCCAGATAGACATTTGCAAGGGTCTGTGCTTCGACCCCTTGCGATGCGTCGACGACAAGGATTGCACCTTCACAGGCGGCCAACGCACGCGATACTTCGTACGTGAAATCGACATGACCTGGGCAATCAATCAAGTTGAGTTCGTATGTTTTGCCGTTTTTGGCGGTGTATTCCATCCGAACCGACTTGGCCTTGATGGTGATGCCCTTTTCACGCTCGAGATCCATCCCGTCGAGCAACTGGTCGCGACGATCGCGTGACGATACGGTACCGGTCACTTCGAGGAAGCGGTCCGACAGCGTGGTTTTGCCGTGATCAATATGAGCAATAATGCTAAAGTTGCGGATCATACTACGGTCGCGCATGCAAAAAACCTCATCGCCAGCGTCGACATTCCTTTACAGGAGGTTAACAAGGGCTTATGAAAAACCATGTATAATGGCGTCTAGTAACGGAATACAGTGCTGTAGACCGCAGTTGTTGTTCAGTATATCACATAGACCTCTGCCGTTGGGTGAGAGTCGTCCGAGGAGAATCCCATGCGTCAACGTTATGCACGTCAACTCCAGAACATCCACGACGATCTCTTGCGCATTGGCAGTCGTGTCGAGTTAGGACTGTCGGATGCATTGCAGGCGCTTGCCAATGCCGACTCCAATCTTGCCAGTCAAGTCGTTGCGGCCGACCGCGAGATCGATCGCACCCAC
>CAIZHO010000576.1 GCA_903932805.1 uncultured Roseiflexaceae bacterium
ACCAGCACGATGCGCGGGCCGCCTTTGCCGAGGATGGTGAATGCAATCGTATCGGCGGTACGCGGATCTTTCCAGCGCGTCAGTTCCCAGTTGCGTTGGCGCCCCCAGCGGGCAATCCATTCGGTGCGCGCGTTGATCGCGTCGACGTCGGCGACGGGGAGCGCGCATACGTCGGCCACCTGGCGCTCGCACTCGTCGCGCGTCGCGGCGCCGTAAGCCAGCAATGTCTGCGGGAACTCAGGAGTCAAGCCGCCATCGAGGGCTGCCAGCGCATCGTGCAAGCCCCATATCAGCTGCATGCGACGCAGATGCCAGGCCGGCCGCTTGGGGCCAGTCTCGCGCATCAGGATGAGTTGGCGCAGGCGCTGCCGGAGTACCTGGCGGGAGGGTTGGGTCACAGGAGGGTTCCCATGGGTGAATCTGCATTTATTATAGACAAATCCCCTCACGCTGCCGCACACAGACAAACACCCCCTCCGCCCGCAACCTGCGTTGCAACGAAGGGGGTGTGCCAATCCGGGGCACAGTGCTAGGCGTCGACACCTACGGCACGCAGGCGTTCGGCGTTGTCATAGACGGTCAGCGCGTCGATGAGTTTGTCGATGTCGCCGTCGAGCATGCCGGGAATGTTCGAGAAGTTCTGACCGATGCGGTGGTCGGTCAAGCGGTCCTGGGGGAAGTTATACGTACGCACTTTTTCGGCCCGTTCACCAGTCCCCACCTGGGCCAGACGTGACTCACCGACAGCCTTGGCGCGCTTTTCTTCTTTGATGGCAAACAGCCGTGCGCGCAACACGCCCATGGCTTTTTCTTTGTTTTTGAGCTGCGAGCGGCCGTCCTGACAGGTGACCACCATCTCGTCGGGGGTGCCGCCGCGATAGACGATACGCACGGCAGAGTCAGTGGTGTTCACACCTTGACCACCGTGACCGCCGGAGCGGAACACGTCGATGCGGAGTTCTTCTTGCTTGATTTCGATGACGTCGTCGTCGAGTTTGGGGAGCACGGCGACGGTGGCGGTCGAGGTATGGATGCGGCCGCGCGCTTCGGTCGCAGGGACACGCTGGACGCGATGCACGCCTCCCTCATACTTGAGGCGGCTGTACGCACCGTCGCCCTGGATTTCGACCGAGATTTCTTTGTAGCCGCCGATGCCGTTCTCGGAGGCATTGAGAAGCTCAACCTTCCAACCCACGCGCTCTGCGTAGCGCAGGTACATGCGGTAGAGGTCTGCCGCAAAGAGGGCCGACTCGTCGCCGCCTTCGCCTTGGCGCAGCTCCATGATCACCGAGCGTTCGTCGTTGGGGTCTTTGGGGAGCAAGAGCAGCTTGAGTGATGACTCGAGGCTCTCGCGTTCGCCGTTGAGGGCAGTGAGTTCTTCTTGGGCCATAGAGCGCATTTCTGGCTCGTCGGCTGAGGTGTTAAACATCTCTTGGGCATCGGCAATCTGGGCAACGACGTCGTTGTAGCGACGGAAGGTCGTCACCACCGCCTCGAGGTCGCGTTGTTCACGGGCGACCTGTTGGAGGCGCGGCAAATCGGTCAATACGGCCTGATCGGCCATCTGTTCAGTCAAATCTTCGTAGCGTTGGACGACGTTATTGAGCCGGTCAAACATGGCGACTCCCTCTTGTTGTATGTCTACCGCACGCAGCGGGAGGCGGTAGAAAGGGCGGATTGCACGGAGGGTGGGCTGCGTGGACCACACAACAATCCAAAGCCGCCCCGGTACGTACCGGAACGGCTGGTGGAATATCTGCACAAGGACTAATGACCGGTCTGGGCCATCTTCTTGCGGCGATTGCGTTCAGCGCGGCGACGCTTTTCTTTGCGTTGCTCACTCTTGGAAACGAATTGCATCTTCTCCCGGTAGGTTTTGGTGATGCGCTCGGCCACGACAATCTTGTTGAAACGACGAAGCAACTGTTCGATGCTTTCCCCGTCACGGCGATCGATTTTCATGCGCGTAGGGTTTCCCCTTTCACCCCCCTCCCGAAAACTAGAAGAATTCTATTAAGTATACGAAGATTGAACTGCAAATGCAAACGTACCTGTGATTCTGGTGAGGACAAAAGAGGAACGATCACGCAGAGGCGCGAAGGATAGTGAGAAGCGAGTAGGTAGTAATTAGTAGCTAGTAATTAGTAGGTGGTAATTAGTAGGTGGTAGTGAGTAGGTGGTAGTGAGCAGTTTTTTCACGCGAGGCAAACATGCTCTGGGTCTTGTACGCAAATTTGGTCCGTTCGCACCATTGATTTCTGGGCGACGCAGCGCAGTAGCGCGCAGCGAATTCCATCCTCACCATGATTCAACCTACTCACTCCTCACCACCTGTACTCAAAAACTACTAACTACTAACTACTAACTACTAACTACTAACTAACACCTGCCTCTATCCTGCACGTGCACCATTCGGTACCGCTACCTCAGGCACAGCGAGGGCTGGCGTAATCCCGTCCGAAAAGCCGATGTCGAACAACATCCCCTCGGACACTTCGCCGGCCATCTTTTTGGGGGCTAGATTGACGATGAACAACGCCTGTTTGCCCACGAGTTCCTGTGGATTGCTCCGTTCTTGCTTGATACCAGCCAGGATGGTGCGGGTCATCGCGCCGAAGTTGACAATCAGCTTGAGTAACTTGTCGGATTTGGCGACCTCGAGGACCTGCTCGATGGTGCCGACGCGGATGTCGATCTGGTCGATGACGTCGAAGGTGGTGAGTGCTTTGATCGGGGCGTATTCCATGGGATTACTCTTTTCTCTTGGTTATCTTACCCACGCTCGTCGCGGGTGAACGTGTACGCATTGTCTCGAATAGGCGAACATCATACCGGCAACCCCACGCGGCGCAGCAACGGCAACATGTGCAGGGCATCCCAACGGGCCAGCGGCTGATCGGGGTGGTGCGAGTCAGAACCGCCGCTGATGAGCAATCCGTGCTGCTGTGCCTGGCTGAGGTAGAAATCAATTTGGGCAGCGGTATGCGCTGGATAAAAGACTTCGAGGCCATCGATACCCGCCGCCACACATGCCGCGATATCTGCAGCATCCGCCGGGATAGCATAGACACCTTTAGATCTGCCGGGATGGGCAATCAATGCTACCCCGCCGGCAGTGTGGGCAGCGGCAATGACCTCAGGGACTGAGGGTGGATTATACGAGCCCTGTCGTGCCAGCAAAAACCGCATCCCGGCTGCCTCGTCGTCGCCGTCGACACGACCGGGCAGATTGTTGTGCGCTGCCAAGGCAGTCGCTACTTCGGAGACATTGATATGGCGTGTCGAATCCTGCGCAAATGACGGCATGCGCCAGCCCTCGGCGGGCAGGGTAGCGATGAGTCGCTGCGCGTCGGCAGCGTTACGGGCATCGACCGAGGCGCACAATGCCAACACTGCGGGGTGCAATGGGTCGATCCCGTACATCAGGGTGTGCCAGAGCTTACCGTTGTGCGCGCTGTCGACCTCGCAGCCTGCCACAAAGCCCAATCCCGCCTGGTCGGCAGCCGCCCGCATCGCCACCACTCCCGCGGTGGTGTTGTGATCGGTGATGGCAAACACTGCGATTCCAGAGATTTTGAGCGCGGGGATGAGGGTGCCCGGGCGCCAGCTCGAGTGGTGCGGGAGCGCGTCGGAGTGGATCTGCAGGTCCGCGAGCATGCTTCGTTCTTTCTCTGCGCGCGCTGTTTTCTACAACGCGAAGTGGCGCATCAGTTCTTCGTAGTCGTGCACGATCACATCGGGCTTGGCAGCAGCCAACTCGGCAGCGGTGTGCGTCGTCGCAATCGCGACCGTGTACATACCCGAGTCGCGGACTGACTGCAAACCGGCGAAGCTGTCTTCGATGCCGATGCAGTGCTGCGGTGCATGACCCAAGCGGCGGGCCGCCTCGATAAAGATATCCGGGGCTGGTTTGCCATGCTTGACCTCGCTCCCGAGCGTGATTGCGCCGAAGTACGCGGGGAGCTGCAAACGCTCCAACGTCGGTCCCACATTGGCATGTGGCGCCGAGGTGGCAATGGCCGATCCCAGCCCATGGGCATCCATATGCGTGAGGAACGCATGCAAGCCCTTGACGGGATGAACGTGGTGCATCAGCGTCCGGTAGAGTATCTCTTTTTCGTCGGAATAGGCCAATAATTCTTCGTCGCTGAGTGGGCGGCCAAACAACACCGGGAAGATTTCGCTGTTGCGTTTGCCTGACAAACTGGCGATGGTCGCTTCATCGGGCGTGGCAATCGTGTATTTGTCACGGAAAATCGTAAAGGCTTCTTCGTGCAAATGCATATTGGGCGTCAACGTGCCGTCCATGTCAAAAACAACGGCTTTGTAGTCTGCGAGTCGTGGCATGCGGGACCTCCCTATGCGAGCGGGTACGCTCATTTCAGATGCGGGGCAACGGCGATGAGTTCGTCGAGGCGCAACGACAACACGCGTGACGCGCTGTCATCACCCATCGACACACCATAGATAGAATCAGCAATTTCGATGGTGCCACGATTGTGTGTCACCACCACAAACTGCGAGGTCGAGCGCAAGTCATCCAAGGCAGCCCTGAAGCGCGCCACATTGGCCTCGTCGAGGGCGGCGTCGACTTCGTCGAGCACACAGAACGGCGTCGGTTTGACCTTGAGGATGGCAAACAGCAGCGCCGCCGCCGTCAACGAGCGTTCGCCGCCCGACAACAGCGACAGATTCTGCTGGCGTTTGCCCGGCGGACGGGCGTTGATCTCGATCCCGATGTCGTCGAGGGCGCCGCCGTCGCCTGTTTTGGTCAGTTCAAGGCTGGCACTGCCGCCGCCAAACATAATCTGGAAGGTGAGTGCAAACTCACGGGCGACGGCGCCGAACGTCTGCTCGAAGTTGGCGCGCATCGTCGCGTCGAGCTCTTTGATAAGCTCGCCGAGGCTCTGCGCCGCAGCCTTCAAATCTGCGACCTGTGTATTCATAAAGGTGTACCGCTCGTTGGCCTCGTCGTATTCTTCGAGGGCCAGCGGATTGACCGGTCCGAGCCGCTGCAACTGGTTGCGGTAGGTGGTCAGTTGCTGATTGAGTGTCGTTTCGTCGCCTTCGATGGGTTCGGCAGTATGACTGAGCACGCCGAGGTCATACCCCTCGCTGGTCGCGCGGTCGTGCAGTACCGAAATACGGTCGTTGGCGCGCTCGAGGGTCAGCACCGCCCGACTGGCGTCGGCTTCGGCCGCCCGTAGCGCCGTCATCAGCTGTTGCTCAGCGGCTTCTTGCTCGGGCAACAACGCTTCGGCTTCTTTGAGTTGGACCTCGAGCGGGGCAATACGGGTCTGGATGGCAGCGATTTCGGCCTGCACATCGACCAGCTCGCGCTCGTAGCCCTCGGTCTCACGCGTGATTTTGGTCGCTTCGTTGGCCAACTCGTCGGTGCGTGCCTGCCGCTGACTCATCGTGTGCAACAGCGCCGCGCGCCGTTGTTCGGCGGCCTGGATGGTCGCCATCGTGGCCCGCAACTGCCCTTCGGCTTCGGTCAGCAGTTGTTGGGCGGCGGCGCGCTGATCGTCTTCGGCGTAGCTCTGTTCGATGAGCGCTTGTTCGTCGCGGTAGGCTGCGTCGAGCGCGGTGCGTTGGACCTGCTGCTGGGCCGACAAATCGAGTAGTTCTTGGCTGAGCTGCGCAATCTGGGCGCTCGAGTCGGCCTGGCGTTGGCCCGCCTGAGACGCCTGCTGGCTGACCAATGCGACGTCGGCCTCGGCCTTGTTGTAGGCACGCAACGCCAATTCACGGGCTTGGCTAGCATCCTGGACTGCAGTCTGGTCATCCTGGCGCGCCAGCTCGTGCTGCTGCAGGCGTTGTTCGAGCTGCTGAATGGTCGTGCCTGCGCGGCTGACTACCGCGGTGAGTCGGTCGACCTCGGCTTTGGCCTTGTCGACCTCGATGGGTAACTCGCGCAGGTTGCGTTCGCGCTGCAGGGTACCGCCGTCACGGACCTGCGCGCCGCCCGTCAACGAGCCGCCGCTACTGACCTGCTCGCCGCCGGTGGTGACAATCTGCCAGCCGCCGCTGATACGTTTGATTTCGCTCCGGGCCACATCCAAACTGTCGACAATGAGTGTGCGACCCAACAGATAGTCCAAAATGATGCGGTATTTGGGGGGGATATCGACCAGCTGCGCCGCGACCCCCAGCACACCGGCGGCGTTCGAGGGCGAGCGCGTATCACCGCCTTGGCGGATGGTATCGAGTGGGAGGAACGTGGCACGCCCCTGATTGTTCTTTTTGAGGGCCGCAATCGCCGCCTCGGCGTCGTCCCAGCGGTCGGTCACGATGTGTTGCAGGCGTGCGCCCAGGGCCGTCTCGATGGCCAGCTCGAGGTGTTGTGGTGCAGTAACGAGCGACGACACCAGCGCGAATTCGCGATTCGTCCGCTCGGCGTATTCCATCGCGGCTTTGACACCCTGGGCCACACCGCCGTGGCTGCGCACAATCTGGAGCAGTGCCTGATAGCGCGAGTCGACCTGGTTATGGGTGCGTCGCGCCGCCGTCAGCGCCTCTTCGCTATTGGCCCGTTCGGCACGTTGTGCGTCGATTTCGGTGCGCAAGGCCGTGATGGTCTGCTCGCGTTCGGCGGCACGGGTCTGCGCCGTTGTATAGGTCAGGGTGGTTTGTTCCACCAGCGCCTGTTGGGCACGCAGGGCTTGCTGGGCTTGGTCGACCAGCACCGATTCGTTTTGTTGCGACGAATCGAGCTGCGCCAGCAACTCCTGCAGGCGCTCGAGTTGGCGTTGGCGCTCACGGATTGCCCCAGCAGTGGCAGCTTCGGCACGTTGGGCAGCATCGACGGTCGTCCGCAGTGCACGGCGCCGTTCGTTATAACTCACACGGCCCCGATCGAGCTCATCAATCGTGGCCTGATGCGCGGCCCGGGCATCGGTCTGCTGGCCGACGACGATGTGCAGGGCGGCGACTTCGGCTTCGACGGCGGCCTGCTGCGATTCGGCATCGCGTACCGTCTGGGCGTATTCGACGCTCCGCTGCTGGACCGCTTTGACACGCTCGGCAGCTACCGCAATCGACCGTTGCAACCCCTCGGCGCGGGTATGCAGCCGACTCCCTTCGCCATAGATCGCACCCATCTGCTCGCGCAGTTCGCGGATCTGCTGGCGGGCTGCGCCAATACGCTCGTTGAGCGCATCGCGTTGGGCCTGCACATCAGCAAGTGTCTGCTGGGCGATTGCTGCATCCTGGGTAGCGCTCCCCAACGACGTATTGGCGATGACATCCTGGATGCGTAGGAGCTTGATTTGCGTGCTGTCCAGCTCGTGTTTGATGTCGCGGTACTGTTTGGCTGCGCTGGCTTGGCGCTTCAGGCTGCGGATCCGCGGCTCGAGCTCGACCAATACATCTTCGCAACGGCGCACGTTGGTGTCGGTCTCGCGCATGCGCTTCATCGCATCGTTGCGGCGTTGTTCGTGGACCGATATGTCGGCAGCGTCTTCGAACAGGCGGCGCCGTTCTTCGGGGCGCAGGTCGAGCACATTGTCGACCAACCCCTGATTGATGATGGTATACGAGCCGCCCAGGCTGGCAGTCGCCTCTTGCAGGTCACGCAGACGTACTTTGGCGCGATTGATGAAGTACTCGTGATCGCCCGAACGGGTAATCCGGCGCGTAATCGTCACGGTGTCGAAGGCCACGGGCAAGGTGCGGTCGCTGTTGTCGATCGTGAGCGAAACTTCGGCAAAACCCGATGCAGCCCGCTTGGCACCACCACCAAAAATCAAATCTTCGCTTTTGCGGCTCCGCAACATCGCCTGCGACTGTTCGCCCAACACCCACCGGATGGCGTCGACAACGTTGCTCTTGCCGCTCCCGTTTGGGCCGACAATCGCCGATACCCCCGGCCGGAACTCAAAGGCAGTCCGCGAGGCAAATGTCTTGAACCCATGTATTTCGAGTCGCTTGAGATACAATCCAACCGCTCCGTCTGTCACACACGTGCACATCAGTATAACAGGAGGAGTTATCAGTTATCAGTGAGTAGTTAGTAGTTAGTAGTTAGTAGTTAGTAGTTAGTAGTTAGTAGTTTGCACATGGAGGTCTATGCGCGAATGAATATTTATGTCGC
>CAIZHO010000577.1 GCA_903932805.1 uncultured Roseiflexaceae bacterium
ACGATTATCTTCACCCAAGATGCGATCCGCATGTCCACTGTATGGACCAATCAATACACGATTTTCGGCATCACCGTCGCGGGTCCGGCCATGTGGGTGTTATCGGTTGCGGTGTCGTGGTTTTGGAGCTGTGTGTGTAGTGTTTTGAGCATTCGTCGGCTCACCCCTCCAACCATCAAAGGAGCATCCTAGTGCGCCATCTACTGCTTTTCTGGGCGGTGCTCGGGCTCGCTGCGTGTGCCGCGCTCCCCGTACCCTCGACACAACCGAGCGCCACCCCAGCGGCACTGGTCCCAACGCTCAATACAACACCAGATATCGACCCGACCGAAGCTCCGCCTACCACCCAGCCGGTCACACCGACCAGTGACGCACAAACAGTGCCTACGGGGGGCGAAATCCTCGCACTCAGCGGCGGTGATTTGGTTGGTATATCGGTTGCAGATCAAAGCCGGCGCACCATACTGAGCGGGGTATCTGACTTTATGGCTGCGCCGGACGGGCAGCGGATAGCGGCTATTCGTGGGCTTGGGTCTGCCGGAGAGCTATGGTCCGTCAACCGTGACGGCACCGCAGCAAAACAACACACCGACGACCAGCGCTCATTAGCGGGCATCGTCTGGCTCCCCGACAACAGCGGGATCGTGTATGCAGCCAGCGCTACTGATAGTACCGACCGGTATAGTGCCGATCGGTCGTCGTGGCTGGCTTGGGCGGCGTTTTGTCGACAATCCACGATTATCAAACGCGTGTGGGATGACCCGCGTGAAATCCCAATGGGTGAAGGCTGTGACCCCGCGGTGTCACCCGATGGCAAACGCATTGCCTATGCAACTCGGCCGACCCGTAGCGATACATCGGCAGCTGACCCCGGCGAAACCGCCGGCAACACCATTCACCTCATCAACGTTGCAGGCCAAAACGGCTGGGATCCGGTCAGCGCCACTGGTGCTGAACCTGGGCAACCCGGTCAAGGGCTCGTGGTCTATGGTCCTGTTTGGTCGCGTGACAGCCGCCAGCTCATGGTCAGCGTGTTCATCGGCAATCGGGTCGAGACCGACATCAACTTGCTGACCCTCGTCGATGCGTCGACTGCCGCCCAACAACTCCTCGGTACATCGGCCGGCTGGAACCGGGCGGTCACTCCATCGCCGGACGGATCAACATACGTCCTCACCGCACAAAACACCGGCAATGCCCGCGGCTCTATGGGCTGGGACACCTGGCAGACGATGGTTATGGACTTCGTCGGCACGCGCGAAATGTATCTGCCTGACGGCACATATAGCGCAACAGGCAACCCTATCGGCGAGACATTGGTGCGCGGCCAATTCGCCGCCTGGCAACCGGACGGTCAAGCATTGGCTGTAGTATTGCCGCCCGATTGGGACCCATCAATCGCGCCCAACGAAGACTATGGCCGCGTCGACGAACCCGGTGAGCTCTGGTTGTGGCCGGTAGGCGGGATCCCATCCGCACAAACAAGTGCGCCAATCGACGCAGGATCACCCATCCAATGGCTCCCCTAATCGGGTGACCTCTGTCCACGGGTCGTTTTGCCCCGCCACGATGCGTTCTTGTGTATACGGCGCTAACGCAAACGCCAGCCGCCAGCGCGGTGTTGCCGGCTCGAGACGGACAATCCCGGCACACGCAAATTCGTGTTGTACGCCAGTGGCAGACCAGACAATCCAGGCCAAATCCGGTTGGTGTGCGACGAATGCAATGCTGCGGTGTTGCCGCGAATGGGCGTAGTTTTGCACGATGGAATAATCAAAGCCAGGTGCAAGGCGTTGATCGATAGTCATCGGTAATGCGTAGTGGTGGGCGATAATCTGCGCCGTCTGTTGCGCCCGCGCCAATGGACTACAGCGAATCACATCGATCACAATTCCGAGTGCCTGCAGACAATCCGCCACTTGTGTCGCTTCGGCGATGCCGGTGGCGGTCAAGTTACGATCACTATCGTTCTGTCCGCTGCGTGTTGGCTCGGCAGACGCATGACGTATCAGATAGACTTCGTTGACCATCATCCCCTCGAATGCGGCAGTTGGTATAATGCGCACAGTGGCGATCTCGCCTAATGGGATAGTACCATGACGCACACGATACCGGTCCTTGATTTTGGATCACAAACAGCCCAACTCATTGTCCGCCGTCTGCGCGAAATCGGGGTATATTCCGAACTCATCCCCTACGACGCTCCCCGCGCAGAGATATTCAAACATGATGTCGTTGGCATCGTTTTGTCAGGCGGTCCAGCAAGCGTCTACGACGACGGCGCACCGGCCTTGCCTGATTGGCTGTTAGAGTGCCCAGTACCGGTACTGGGGATCTGCTATGGGATGCAACTGCAGAGCTATGCGCTCGGTGGTCGGGTCGTCAAAGCCGCCCAACGCGAATATGGTAATGCCACCATCAACCTCCAGAACGCACACCCGCTGTTTGCCGGCATGAACACACAACAACAGGTGTGGATGAGCCACGGCGATCATATCGAGTCCATCCCGACCGGCTTCGTCGCATTGGCATCCAATGCGAGTACGCCGTTTGCTGCGATGGCTGATGAGAATCGCCGTTGGTATGGGATTCAGTTCCATCCCGAAGTTGTGCATACACCCAATGGGCGGGATGTTCTGCGGCACTTCGCGCTCGATGTCTGTCAGGCCACGCCGAGCTGGCAGGCATCGTCGTTTGTCACCGAATCTATTGCGCGCATCAAATCCCAAGTGGGTGCTGGCAAGGTCATCTGTGGTCTGTCGGGCGGCGTCGATTCTGCCGTTGCAGCACTGCTCATCCATCGCGCCATCGGAGACAATTTGACCTGCGTGTTTGTCGACAATGGACTGCTCCGTCTCAACGAGGCTGAGCAGGTAGTCCGCACGTTCCGTGACCAACTGGGTATCAAACTCATCCATGTCGACGCGAGTGAAGAGTTCCTCGGCGCGCTCGAGGGCGTGAGTGATCCCGAACGTAAGCGCAAAATCATCGGCGAAAAATTCGTCCGCGTGTTTGAGCGCGAGGCCAACAACATCGATGGCGCAACCTTCCTCGCCCAGGGCACGCTATACCCAGATGTCATCGAGTCCAAAGCACCCGATCGCCAAAAAGGCGTCACCATCAAGACGCACCATAACGTCGGCGGCCTGCCGGCCGACATGACGTTGACACTGGTCGAGCCACTGCGCTACCTCTTCAAAGACGAGGTCCGGGCAGCCGGGATGGAGCTCGGGCTGGCCGAAGATTGGGTGTGGCGACACCCGTTCCCCGGCCCTGGTTTGGCCGTCCGCATCCTCGGACCTATCACCAAAACGCGTGCCGATGTGTTGCGCGAGGCAGATTTCATCTTTATCAGTGAGCTCCGCGCGGCCGGTCTGTATCGCACCACCCAGCAGGCGTTTGCCGTACTGTTGCCGGTCCAGAGTGTGGGTGTGATGGGTGATGGGCGCACCTACGCCGACGTCATCGCCCTGCGCGCCATCACCACCGAAGACTA
>CAIZHO010000578.1 GCA_903932805.1 uncultured Roseiflexaceae bacterium
CGTCCCGACGTGCTCGACCCAGCCTTGGTCCGCCCAGGCCGCTTCGACCGTCAGGTCATCCTCGATGCACCCGACCTCAAGGGCCGCGTGGCAGTCCTCGGTGTCCACACCAAGGGCAAACCCCTGGCCGACGATGTCGATCTGTCGGTGGTAGCCAAGCTGACCCCCGGGTTCTCGGGCGCAGATTTGGCCAATGCCGTCAATGAGGCCGCCATCCTGGCAGCGCGCCGCTCCAAGAAGCAAATCAGCCAGCTCGAGCTGACCGACGCCGTCGAACGCGTTGCCCTCGGTGGTCCGGAGCGCCGTAGCCGGGTGATGACCGACCGCGAAAAGCTGTTGGTCGCCTACCACGAAGCCGGTCACGCCATCGCAGCAGCCGGTATGACCAAATCCCACGCCGTCCAAAAGGTCACCATTATCCCCCGTGGCCGGGCCGGCGGCTACACCCTGTTCTTGCCCGAAGAAGACAGCCTGCGCTACACCACTGCATCACAGTTCAACGCGCAGCTCGTGTCGGCCCTTGGTGGTCGCGTCGCCGAAGAAATCATCTTTGGTATCGAAGAAGTCACCACCGGCGCATCGGGCGATATCACCCAGGTCACCCGCATCGCACGTTCTATGGTTACGCGCTACGGCATGAGCGCCAAACTCGGTCCGATTGCGTTCGGCGAAAAGGAAGAGATGATCTTCCTCGGTCGCGAAATCAGCGAACAGCGGAACTACAGCGACGCTGTCGCCACCCGCATCGACGACGAAGTCTTCCGGATTGTCGCCGAGGCCTACGACAAGACCCGTGCGATTTTGACCGCAAACCGCGATGTCCTCGACGACATGGCCAACGCGCTCATCGAATACGAATCCCTCGATGGCGAGCGCCTCAAGAGCCTCATCCATCGGGTCCTCCAAAACAACGGCGTTGCACCGGTAACCACAAACTAGTTGTCATTCTCCTATCATCACCGCCACCAGGTTCATTCCTCGTGGCGGTGTTTTTTTGCAAACCATTGACACGCCCTATCTGCTTTATCCCTCTGCATTGATGTATAGTCATCTTTTGGTTTTTTGACTATGCGAGACGGCATTTCGGTTTGTATATGCACACGAGTGTATGTTGATTTCATTTGCGCTTTTGCAACAAAAAAATGAGGATCATTTGAATATTTGTATACCGCAGTTGCTTTCGCTCCTGCATGCTTTATGTTAAATGCATATGATGGTGCAAAAAAATACATCATTCTTTTGGTCGACGATGACCCAAACACACGCAAGCTTGTCGTCGATTCCTTACAGGAAGTTGGATACGATACGATTGCGTGTTCGAGCGCTTTCGATGCAATCACGCAATTGATGCATATTGCGCCTTCGCTCATTATTTGTACATATGCAATCCAACAGATGGATGGGTTAGCATTCTTACAATTTGTTCGTTCCACAGACCGGTTCGCCAATATACCGTTCATCTTGCTCGCTGAGCAGGGGCATACGACACAAATCGAAGCAGGGTTCGAACACGGAGCCGATGACTGTGTAACCAAACCATACGACATGCGCGAGTTACACGCACGCATAGGTGCAAAGCTCCGACGACCTCCTATCGCTCATGCGCTCATTCCTACCGATCGAGAAACCGGATTACTTAGCGGCAGTGCCTTCAAAACCATCTTCCAACAAGAGCTCAATCAAGCAAAACAACGCCATGCAGGCAAAGGTTGCCACATCTCTATCAGGCTTGATGAATTACCGGCGCTCGTGAAACGTTATGGCAATCACATAGGTGCGGATGTAGCCATTGCCGTGAGCAACATGATTGTTCTACGTCCGCATCTCGATGTATTGGGTCATGACGAGTCGGGCGCATTTCAACTCCTGATGCTCGATACAAACGCTTTCGATGTTGCACGCACGCTCACCGCATTATGCACATCTATTGAATCGTATCCGTTTGTGTTCGACCACACTTCTGTCCGACTGACACCAATCATTGGGTACACAATGTACGATTCCTCATCCACGATGGCCGAGGTGATTGACCATACCGAACGTGCATGTGACGAAGCAACGTCGAACCTCGATCTTCGGCCAATCGCGTACAATCCACGCATTCATGCAAAGCGCATACAACCATGGGAAATCGTGATTCAAAATCGTTGGAGTCGATTGACGAAATGGTGCCGTCAACCACTCCAGAATTTGTTCACCTTCAGTATCTCTTTCACCATACCTATTGTTGCCTATCTGCTCTGCGACAGAGGAGCGTATGACATCACCACAGTGATGTATTACTTCATTGTGGCTTCAATGGGGTCAACAGCCCTCATCATTTGGATCGAGGGTTTTGCAGCACTCAAACACATCGATCCACCGGTGAGCCAAAAGCCCGCACCTCCTGCTAC
>CAIZHO010000579.1 GCA_903932805.1 uncultured Roseiflexaceae bacterium
CATCTAAGAAGGCTCGAAAGATGCTCGCAGTACAGGCGTTGCCCAAAATTGCTCCGTGTGCGCCATTGGGTGTCACAATGGCTGTGGCATTGCGCAATCCCGGCAAAACAGCGGGGACCATGGATTCGGGTGTGATGGGATCGTATCGCCCCGAACTCACCAACGTCGGGACGTCGCTGGTCAACATGGTGTTCACCGCTCCATCAAGGCGCTTGACGTCTGCAATCGCACACCAACGCGTCGCGAAATCGATGTCATCGGCAACGAGGGTGGCATCCAATGGGAACAATGTGCGTGTAGGCACAAGATAATCTGCCGCAACGGGAAGTGGTTCTTCGGCGCAGGTGGTGGTTGCCTGCATCCCTTCGCTCATGCCGTCATAAAACAAAAAGAGGCCTGCAAGGCTTCGGAACGCAGCAAAATCACCGCGCTCAATCTGATCGATAAGCATGGGCACATACCGCACGAGCTCGTCGTCGTACATCATTTGAAACAACAGCCCGGCAACATCGTCCCCACTGAAGACCAATGTATGGGTGGCAGCCGTCGCGATATCGGTTACCGCGAGTGAGAGGGGTTGTGTGTTCAACGTTGCCAACAATCGCGGTAATCGGGTCGCTAACTCTGGATATTGTGCATTACACGTTGGGTCTGCAGCACAGTCTGCAAACAGATGCGCAAACGACTGTTCTCGGGAGGCGATCCGCTGTGTTTGTGGATTGACCGTCATAGGGACAACACCATCCAGTACCAACGCATGGACGAGTGTCGGGTGCCGGGCAACGACATGCTGTGCCAATAATGATCCGTACGAAACGCCGTAGACATCAATGCTGTCATGTCCCAACATGGTTGCAACCGCAGCGATGTCGTCTGCGTTTGCGGTACTGTTAAATGCCGAGAGATTTACGCCGGCTGCACGCAAGCGATCTGCACACACCTGCCACGCCTGCATCTGGCGGTCGGTCCGTTGGATGTTCGTCAACCGGGTTGCGTACAGTTCCGCAGTCAGGGCGCTCAGTTCGGGACAATTGAGGGTCGGCGTCGTTTCGGTCGTGCCCCGTTGCTCGACCAGGATGAGATCTCGATCCGTTGGTAACCCGCTCGATGGCTTGTTGATGATCGACACAAACGTGTCGATGGTGTTGCCGCCCGGGCCACCTTGGAGCAAAAACAGCGGCCGGTTGTCGTTCGACTCGCTGCTTCGCACAATCATGATTGGCAGCTGAATCTGTGCACCGTTCGGTGCTTCGGCCGAGAGCGGGAGGGTGACCGTGCCGCAATCGACCGTCCGATCAACGGGGGCCGTTGCCAGACAAGCGCCACTCGAGAAGGTCGCTTTGGCAGAAGTGGGTTGCGGATGGATTGCGATGAGTACAAGGGTTACCATAACCACACAAAAGCGAACATAATTCATAGCAGTGGCCCAATTCTCTAGCAACACACAACATGCTTATTTGTATTCTAACGATATTCCGTACAACGTGACGCTTCCCCCTGCACCGTCTGCAACGGGATCGATCCGCAACTGTATCAATCGGGCTGGGAGTGCTGGTATTTGACCGAGTTCTATTGCAACAGTTTGGCGGCCTTCACCATATGTCCACGCAATCGCATGCGCTTCGTCGAACTGATTGGGCGCAGTGGCAACAAACAGTTGGCCACGCCGATCGGCCGTACCTGC
>CAIZHO010000580.1 GCA_903932805.1 uncultured Roseiflexaceae bacterium
CGGCGTGCTCATTACCCGCACCCCCACCAAAACCGCTACCCCCACCCCGTAGTTGCATGGGTAATTGCCCCCGTTACAATGGTGACGGGGCAGTTTTTGTGAGACTACATAAATTAGCAGATTCTAACGATTAAAATACACAGAAACAATTGAGTGAATTAAAATAGCACACGGTGTTGACACTGCATTATGTTCCATCAGAATGCTACAAAAACATGAATTGCACTGCACTTTCAGAAATTATTCATGCTGTAGTCATGTGTTTTGATTTTTGTTGAAAGCGCACTGTGTATAATTCATTATAGTCGTTATCGTACCGAGAACATAAGAATCACCTATGCACAAATCATCTCGTTTGTACTCATACAGCTTCATTGTAGTCATTCTCATGCTTGCGAGCGTGAGTATTTCGTTGTTTGACACTCCACAGGTACGTGCCACACAGGCCGGTGCTGTTCCGACAGTTGGAACGATGAGTGCACCGCAACGAAACACATCTGCGCGAGGTGTAGGCGGTCGTGTGATTCCTACAACGAGCAATCCTACAGGCAACGGTATCACCGCAAGCCGCACCTACGCCAATACCTCGTTCGAGCAATCCGATTTTCAATGTTTTTCGGCCTTTAACGGGCAACACTGGGCTGCGATTGGTCAAGACAAAATGCGTGGCTGGTCGACCGCCCACTCTGGCGGAACCGAGACAAATTGCCCAGGGTACGTGCGCAGCGGGCAGCGGGTAATCGAAGTACAGACAAACCGCAATGGTGCAAACAATGCATATGATGGTGCAGTTTTTGCTGAACTCAATGCATTCGAAGCAACATTTGTCTACCAAAAGCTCTGCATGAAAAGTGGCGAATCGTTTGATTTCACCTTTCATCACAAGACCCTCAGTGTTAGTCGTTCAGACATTCTGCAAATGCGCTTTGGTATTCCTTCCGGACTCCCTTCGGGAGCCGAAACTGCTGACACCTATTCACGCCCGGTCATGTATGCCAAAACCACCGGTGACGCAAATCGGTATGCTACTGCGGCCGAGTATACGGGATTTTCGTTTGGTGGCACAAACTTTACCACCCCCGCTGGCACGACTGCACCTGTTGGTATCGTCACCACGACATATGGGTGGGCAGAATATTCAGGAACACATACTTTACCGACGGATGCATCATGGGATGGAGTGCGTAATCTCGGATTTCAAGCCATCGATGGAGACTCCCCGAATGGTGGGAATCTGCTTGATGGAATCACGGTCGGACTTAGTCCATTGGTCGACCTCGGTTCATCCCGTGACACCTCTGCCGGCGAACAATCGACCCCAACAGCACTGCGCATCCGTATCAACGGCCGAGTCACGGCAGGAACCAAAATAACCCTGACGAATGCTGATGGTGACGCAGTTCCGGATACCGACTTCGCAATTGGGTCGGTCACTGCAGGTGCCTTCGGGAGTGTCACTACAACGCACACTGCAGGGTCGGATTTCTGGGTATTTGAAATCCCTGCAGGAGACTACGACGGCGGCGTCGTCCCAGCAAATAACAAAGGGGGATTAACCATCCCCATAACGTACAGCTACGATCAGGTTTCAGAAGGCAGCGAGTTTGTCGAATTCGAAATCTCCGATCCGGGCCTCGATGGGAGCACCACTGACTGGGCGAAAGGCGATCCGACGTGTGACACCTCAGAGAAGAACGACGGCGTGGTCTACACCATCACCAATGTCGACCCAACTGCGACACCAAC
>CAIZHO010000581.1 GCA_903932805.1 uncultured Roseiflexaceae bacterium
ATCCTCGATGTGCTGGTGGCCAGCAATCTGGCTTCCTCCAAAAGCGAAGCTCGTCGACTCGTCGATGGTGGCGGCGTCAAAGTCAATGGCGAAAAGGTCGCTGGCTATGACACCCTCGTAACACCCGTCGCCGTCATCCAAAAAGGTCGGCACTACGTGCGCATCACGGCTGCTTCGTAATCATCACTACTGCACGCCAACGCGCCACGTACACCGCTGTACGTGGCGTTTCTCATATAGTTTTCAGAGTGCTGTGCTATGGTAGCGCAATGTTCGTACACGGGGTATGCAGTATGCGACGGTTGCTTCTCGTCCTGTTCTTTACGCTCTGCAGTTGTACCGCCAAGCCGGCCACGGTCGTCCCCGCTGGTCTGCCAGCCAATATCAATGTCGATGCAACCTTGACTGCCGGCAACGACGGCATCTTGGCGGTGGGCCAACCGGCGCCGGCGTTCAGCTGGACGACCGCAGATGGCCAGACCGCAGACTTGGCTGCGTATCGTGGCAAGCGCGTGATCATCAATTTCTGGGCGACCTGGTGCGAGCCCTGCCGCGCCGAAATGCCCGCACTCAATGCATACCACGGTCGCGACGATGTCATCATCATCGGGATCAACAAAGGCCAAGACATCGCACTGCTGCCTCCGCTTGCAGCCGAACTCGGGCTTACCTTCCCCCTGATCAGTGATCCCGACGGCGATGTGAGCATTGCCTACAGTGCCCGCAACCTCCCTACCAGTGTGTTTGTTGATCGCACTGGGATGATTCGTGCAATATCGATTGGTGTCCTCACCCAAGACGCCTTGGCCCTACAATTGGAGCGCATCCCATGACCTTCCCCCCACGCCCTGCGTTGCAATATGTCGCAATCGGTGTCTATGTTGTCCTCTTGGCAGGCGTCTTTTTGTTCCCTTCCGTACCCCTGCCCAGTTGGCCCGGCGGGACCGTCGCATGGAACATGTACGCTACCGTCCACGGGGTCTGCGCACAAATGCACAACACCATGATCGGCGGCATGCAATTACCGTTGTGCGCCCGCAACACAGGGATCTACGGGGCGATGACCATTAGTTTGCTGGCGATGTGGGCCCTTGGACGGATCCGCACGCGTACCTTCCCACCCGTGTGGATGACCATCTTGTTGCTCATCCCCGTGTTGATCGTGGCGGTCGATGGGCTCAATTCGCTGTTTGTCGACCTCGAAATGCCGTCGCTGTACACCCCGCGCAACCAATTGCGTACACTGACGGGTGCCATGGCAGGTATCGCCATCGCGCCGTTTTTTGTGCCATTGTTCAACCGCGTGCTCCGCTGCAACCCCAAAGAAACCCCCGTCATGGCCAATGCGGTCGATCTCATCGTGCTGTGGGGATTGGCATTTTGTTACAGCATGCTGGTCATCATCGGACCCTCGTGGTCCTATTGGCCGATTGCCATTATTTCGTGGCTCGGGATCGTCGGGATTTTGCTCATCTCAAATGGCTTTGCCGTGGCGGTTGCATTTGGCTATGACCAACGCGTCGCCCATGTGCGCGAACTCGCCGCACCAGTGTTGGTAGCCACTGCCATTACCATTGCCGAATTAGGGGTGATGTCGTGGTTACGCTTTGGGTTTGAGGTCAACGGGTTTTTTCAATCGTAGTGTTTGGGCAGGGCGCGGCGTTCGCCTGTCGGTCCCCTCGTGTGCGCCTGCACAACGCCTGCCCGCCGCGTTTTCTAAATCATATATGAGGTGGCTGCCAACGCGTTCCGACGTTCGGTCAGCATGGCCAGGGTCGTCTGGCCGAGAACTGCACAGGCACGCTGGCGTGCTTCGGCCCAGACTTCGCGCGCGACGACCGAGTCTGCAATGCTTGGATTACCGCCCTTGTCGCGTGCGTCATCGGTCCCTTCGAGCGCTTCGATGATTTCGAGCAACGTGATCTGACTGGCTGGGCGCGCCAGCCGATGGCCGCCTTGGCGACCACGCAAACTGTCGATCAAGCCTCCACGACGCAACATAAGCATAATTTGACTGATGAAGTGCTCATCAATCTGCTGTCGCCGATGGATGTCACGCGCTTGTACCGGACCATCACCCCCGTTGACGGCGATATCAATCATCGCCCGGATCCCGTATTCGACTTGGCTCGACATGCGCATCATAGACGTATACCCACTTAGACGACTAACTTACTCATGTATTGTAGCATTCTTTGCACGGCGCATTCCGCGCTCCGCCGTCGCACATCTGTGGCGGTGCTTGTATAGTAGATGCAAAGCATTTTTGTGCAATGGGTTACCCTGCACTGTCCAAGGAGCATTATGCGTATCATGGTTATCGGCGGCGACGGTTACTTAGGATGGCCGACCGCGCTGCACTTGTCTGCACGCGGGCACGATGTCGCCATCGTCGACAACCTCGTGCGCCGGAGCTACGATCACGAACTCGGCACGCACAGTTTGACCGACATCCCCTCGATCCACGAACGCCTGGCGCTGTGGCATGCGTTGAGCGGTCACCGCATCACGCTGGGGATCGGGGATATCTGTGAGTATTCGTTCTTCGAAGCGTTTTTCGTCGATTTCGCACCGGATGCGGTCGTCCACTTCGGCGAGCAACGCAGTGCACCATACTCGATGATCGACCGACGCCATGCCGTCTATACGCAGAGCAACAACGTCGTCGGCACGCTCAACCTGCTCTATGCCATTGCCGAACACGCACCCGATTGTCACCTGGTCAAGCTCGGTACGATGGGCGAGTATGGGACGCCCAACATCGACATCGAAGAGGGCTATCTGACCATCACGCACAACGGCCGCACCGATACGTTGCCCTACCCCAAACAGCCAGGGTCGATGTATCACCTCTCTAAAGTCCACGACAGTCACAACATGATGTTTGCCTGTCGCATCTGGGGGTTGCGCGCCACCGACCTCAATCAAGGGGTCGTCTATGGGCTCGACACCACCGAAACCCGCATCGACCCGCGCCTGGTGACACGCTTCGACTATGATGCAGTGTTCGGCACGGCGCTCAACCGCTTCATCGTGCAGGCTGTCTGTGGCATGCCGCTGAGTGTCTATGGCAAAGGCGGTCAGACCCGCGGCTTCCTCGATATCCGCGATACATTGGCATGCGTCGAGCTCGCGCTCACGACACCGGCAGCGCGCGGTGAGTTCCGTGTCTTCAATCAGTTCACCGAGCAGTTTAGCGTGCAGCAACTCGCCGACATTGTGGTGCAAGCCGCAGCCAAACACGGCATCAGCGCGCAGATAGCCCACGTCGACAATCCGCGCATCGAAAAAGAAGAACATTACTACAATGCGGCCCACTCCAAGCTCATCGAGCTCGGCCTGCAACCCCACTTCCTCAGCGATACCCTGATCGAATCGATGATGACCCACATCAGCGCACGCAAGCATGCCGTACGCCCCGAGTTGGTGATGCCCACCATCAAATGGAAGAAAGATCACAACGGCTAATCCCCTGCACCCACCCGCACACACACGCGCCGCGGAGTGCTAATATTTCATAAGAGTTAGCACTCGCACTCCCTGAGTGCGAGTTTTCTCTTGACAAGGGGTGGTGCTTTATCTATAGTTAAGTATGGTTAGCAGTTGAACTGTTTGACTGCTAAATGTATGTATCGCAGATGAGGGGAAGCGTCACTATGGCTGCAAACTTCCGCATCCGACCGCTGGCCGACCGGGTTGTTATCAAACCGGCAGAGCGCGAGGAAAAGACCAAGGGCGGCTTGTTCATCCCAGACACCGCCAGCAAAGAACGCCCCATGGAGGGCGAAATCGTCGCTGTCGGCGATGGTCGCCGCACGGACGAAGGTGCATTGGTACCGATGAGTGTTAAGGTCGGTGACAAGGTCCTGTTCGCCAAGTACAGCGGCACCGAGTACAAGGTCGACGACGTGGATTACCTCGTCTTGGCCGAAAAAGACATCCTCGGCGTCATCCAGGGTTAATCCAACTACCAGTCTGATTTGAGGAGTGGAAACACATGCCTAAGCAACTTTATTTCAACGAAGAGGCTCGTCGCGCCCTCAAGCGTGGTGTAGATGCCGTCGCTGACGCCGTCAAGACTACCTTGGGACCCCGCGGCCGCAACGTCGCCATCGACAAGAAGTTCGGCGCTCCGACCGTCACCCACGACGGTGTCACGGTCGCCAAAGAAATCGAACTCAAAGACCCATTCGAAAACATGGGCGCACGTTTGTTGGTCGAAGTCGCCACCAAGACCAATGACATCGCCGGCGACGGTACCACCACCGCCACCGTCCTTGCCCAGGCCATCGTCACCGAAGGCCTCAAGATGGTCGCCGCTGGCGCCAACCCGATGATGATCCGCCGCGGTCTCGACCGTGGTGCCGAAGCCCTCATCGCCAAGCTCCGCGATATGGCAACCCCCATCCGCGACCGCGCCGATATCGCCCACGTGGCATCCATCTCGGCCGCTGACCGCGAAATCGGCGAAATCATCGCCGAAGTGATGGAAAAAGTCGGCAAAGATGGCGTCATCACCGTCGAAGAGTCCAAGGGTATCGCCTTCGAAAAGGAATACACCGAGGGCATGCAGTTCGACCGTGGCTACATCTCGGCCTACTTCGTCACCAACTCCGAGCGCATGGAAGCCGAGCTCGAGAGCCCATACATCCTCATCACCGACAAGAAGATCAGCGCCATCCAAGAGATCTTGCCGGTCCTCGAGAAGGCTCTCACCGTCACCAAGAACTTGGTCATCATCTCCGAAGACATCGACGGCGAAGCCTTGGCAACCCTGGTTGTCAACAAGCTCCGCGGTACCGTCAACGTCCTCGGTGTCAAGGCTCCTGGCTTCGGCGATCGCCGTAAGGCCATGCTCCAAGACATCGCCATCCTCACCGGTGGTACGTTGATCTCCGAAGAAGTCGGCCGCAAGCTCGACTCCGCTACCATCGAAGATCTTGGTCGTGCCCGCCGTGTCGTTTCCGACAAGGACAACACCACCATCATCGAAGGCAACGGCAACGAGAAGGCCATCAAGGCCCGTATCGAGCAGATCCGCACCCAGATTGACTCGACCACCAGCGACTTCGACCGCGAAAAGCTGCAGGAGCGCTTGGCCAAGCTCGCCGGCGGCGTGGCGGTCCTCAAGGTCGGTGGTTCGACCGAGCCCGAGCTCAAAGAAAAGAAGCACCGCGTCGAAGACGCCCTCTCGACCGCTCGCGCAGCTGTCGAAGAAGGTATCGTCCCCGGCGGTGGTGTTGCCCTCATCAACGCGATTTCGGCTCTTGACAACGTCAAAGTCGGTCACGAAGACGAGACCTACGGCATCCGCATCCTGCGCCGTGCGCTCGAAGAGCCAATGCGCATCTTGGCCCGCAATGCTGGTGAAGAAGGCTCCGTCATCATCGACGCAGTCCGCCGCATCCAGGCCGAGAAAAAGAACACCAACCTGGGCTACAACGTGATGAACGGCGAGTTCATCGACCTCGTCAAAGAAGGCATCATCGATCCGGTTAAGGTCACCCGCAGTGCCGTTCAGAACGCAATCTCGATTGCTGCCCTGATCCTCACCACCGAGGCCCTGATCGCCGATCTGCCCGAAGACAAGGCAGCTCCTATGCCACAAGGCGGCGGCGGTATGGACTTCTAGTCCATCCCCATCCCCACAGACGCGGGTCGGTGCGATGCACCGACCCGCGTTTTTTGTTACCCCGTCCTGATGCGGTATGATACTGCGTATGCCACACATATCCGCAGAGGTCAGTATTCCATCCGCACACATCCGTCCATGGCTGGTTTTTTGGCTTTGCTGTGCCTTTTATATCCTCACTGCCAGTGGCCACACGTACGCCCCCGACGAAGAAACCATGATTGCCGTCAGTGAAGCACTCGTGCACACCCAATCCGTTGCCCTCCGTCATGCCGATGGGCAGCCGTGGTCTGCCTTACGCGACGGGATCAACTACGGTCGCTATGCCTCATACGGCATCCTCCCGTCCCTCCTGATTGTTCCCATCAGTGTCGTGGTCGCACTGTTTGCCGACCCTGGCACATTAGTCGCCACCGATGCACTGCGTCTGCTGGTGAGTTTCGTCAACGCACCCATCACCGCCGCCACCATCGCCTGCCTCACCGTGTTGCTCAACCGCACCACGCTGCCCCGCTCAGGGCGGATTTGGACCATTGTCTGTGCGGCTGCCGGCGCTTGTCTATGGCCCTACGCCCGGTCGTTCTTTTCCGAGCCCCTCACCATGCTCCTCATCACCGCCAGCCTCGCGAGTGCGACCCGCCGACCGGTGAGCACCGCTAGCCTGTTCCTCGCGGTGCTCTGCGCAGGGTTGATCCTTCCCACGCGCATCGCCGCCGTCGTGGCCATCCCCATCCTCGCAACCGCCGTTGACTGGACCATCCCTGTGCGCCGCCGCACCCTCCTAATCGCATGCGCCGGCGTCATCCCCGGCATCGCCCTGTGGGGCACCTTCAATGTCCTGCGCTACGGCACCTTCTTTGCGACCGGCTACGGCACCGAATCGACCGCCTTCGACACACCCTTCCTGACCGGATTGACCGGCCTGCTCGTATCCGGCGGCAGTGGACTCATCTGGTATGCGCCATTCGTCATCTGGATCCCCGTCGGCGCACGCTATTGGTGGCGCCACGATCGCCGCATGCTGTCCAGCGCCCTGGGCCTTGTCCTGACCCATCTGCTCCTCTATGCATCGTGGAGCGCATGGGATGGCGGCGGGGTGTGGGGGCCACGCTTCCTCGTGCCCATCATCCCCGCTGCGCTCCTCGTCGCCGCCGGCGTCTGGGCGACGCAATCGCGTATCGTTCGATCCGCGGCCCAACTCACCGTCCTACTGGGCATCGGCATCACCTTCCTCGGCGTCGCGGTGAATTTTTCGATTGATTCGAACCTCCCTGTCCCGCGCGAAATCCCCCCCATAGCCCACGCCCGCATCCTCTGGGATCGCCTGCGCAGCAGCACCGTACCAGCCCAGACCTGCCGCATCGAGACGAACTGGCACCCCAGCGAGGCGACCGACGGGCACCTCTGGCAACGCAGCAATGGCGCCAGCACATTCCGCTGTCGCCTCGAATCGCTCAGCATCCTGCGCCTGCACCTCGACGATCGCCGCCCCGAACAAGCTGCTCCGTCCGCAATGCTCCTACAGGTGGGGGATGATGCCCAGTACCCCATCCCCACGGGCACCTTCCGACGCATCCAGCTGCTCAGTCGTCCCGGCATCCAACACTACACGCTCCGCAGCACACCCTGGAACGCCCGTTCCCTCGGTCTCAGTGACCGCGACGACGACCTCGGACCGACCCTCCTCGACATTGGTGCAATCCCCGCACTGGCACGCCTCAGCGACGCCAGCATTGCCCCCATGCCCACGCAACCTATCCGGCGCTGGGCGTGGTACTACGAACCCACCAACCGCCATCCAGGCGATTGGTGGGTCTGGTATCTGCCGCACACGGCACTTGCTGACTGGTCTGCACTGTTGGTAGCCGGCTGGCTCGCCTGCGTGAGCATCTGTCTTGGTGCCGCGACGCAGGTATGGCGACGTTCGAACGACTAACGCTCGAGCGGCACCACCAGTGGGCTAGGCTTTTTGGTGCGCCCTGCACCCATTACCGGGCCCATCTGCAACAGCCGTTCAACCTCACGGCCCACTGCTCCCGCTGCCTCGGGGTAGCCGATACGCCGGGCAGCATCCGACATCGACGTCCGTAAGGCCGGGCTGGCCAACAAAATATGACAATAATCGACGAAGGTCCGCGCGTTTTCGGCCCATAATCCGGCGTCGTGGGCTATCACATACGTCCGATTGCCGCCTTCTTGGCCCGGCGCTTCCCCATAAAAGACCATCGGTTTGCCTGCCGCCATACACTCGCTGACCGTCAAGCCCCCTGCCTTCGAGGCGACAATATCGGTCGCATGCACCAAATCGACCAACGGCACAAAATCATAGACATGCGTCGGGTTGCGCCACGTCTGCGCCCGCAACGCAGCCGCCAAATCTTGATTGCGACCGGCCACAATGGCAATTTGGCACGGCAATGTGTGTGCATCGACCGCCTGCGCCATCTCGAGCACCGGCCCGACCCCTGCGCCACCACTCAGCAACAACAGAGTGGGCAACTCGGGGTCCCAGCCGAGGTCACGGCGAAGCTCTGCCTTGGGCGCCCGCATGGCACGATAGCCAACATCAATGGGCAACCCGGTATGGACGATTTTTTGCGCATCGATACCACATTTGCGTGCCTTTTCGCGCACCAACGCCGTCGGCACTGCCACGCAATCGTCGACCCGATTGAACCACGCACGGTGCACGTTGCCCAGATCACAGACCACGGTCATCAACCGCGGTCGCTGTGCCGGCTTGAGGATATGCGAAATAATCCGCGTAAACAATGGGTAGACGCTGACCACCACATCCGGTTGGTATTCGGCCAGGATCGCCTCGAGCGAGTTGCGCACCGCCGACGACAAGGTAAACTCGAGGAACATGTCGAGACCCGGTACATCGGTCATGGCATGCGCAAAGTCATAGTGCTCGGGCGCGTCACGGACCATTTCGAGATAAAACTTCTCGGCTTGCGCCAACGTCGTCGACGCAAGCGGATGATGCGCCGGGTTGACCACCCGCGTCTCGCACAGATGGCTGACCTCACGCTCAATCGCTGCAGCCGCACTGCGATGCCCACTGCCCGCATCCGTCGTCAAAATCAGAACTCGTTTAAGTGATTGCATGGGGTGTCTTTCTCTTGCGAAATCGCCAGAAAGGCAACGATGCACGATAGCGCAGGCCTCGACGCCCACGTATGAAGTACTATAGCGCAGTCACCTTAAGTACAGATGATTTTCGTGTGTGCTCCACGTTATGCAGCATGGCAAAACCGCCTCCGGCGGCCCGCGCGGCCACGCCCTGCGTCACCGACACGTCCAGGATGGCATGATTTTTCAGTTACACTAGACAGACTCGCACCAACAAAAGGCCGATATGCTGACACCCAAATTGTTCCGCCGCGAAATCATCCTCCATGCGAAAAACGCCGCCAAAATCACCCCGCTCTGCCCACATGCGCCACCGAGCGACATGTGCGGCGGATGCACCTTCCAAGATATCAGCTACCCCGACCAAATCGCTGCCAAAACCCAGGCCCTCATCGCCCTCTGGGCTGATACGCTGCCCGGTAACATCCCCACCCCAACCGTCGTTGCATCCCCTGACCCGCTGCATTACCGTACCCGTATGGATTTCATCGCCAGCAAAGGGCGCTTTGGGCTACGCCGCGGGGGCAAGTTTAATTACATCATTGACCTGACGACCTGTCATCTCATCCCCACCGACGCCTTTGCCATTGCGCACGCCATCTGGCAACAACTCATCGCCGCCGGTGTCCCCGATTACAATCTGCGCAGCCACGAAGGTATCCTGCGCTATATTGTTGTCCGCCGCAGCCCCGATGACCGCTACATGCTGGCCTTCATCACCTCCGCACCTGACGACAACGCCGAGGCCGCCATCGCATCCGTCGCCCAGGCAGCCCTGGCCAATCCGGCCATCGTCGGCATCCATTGGCTGCGCAACGACTCACCCGCCGATGTCTCGTTTGGGACCCCCTACAAACACTGGGGTTCACCGCTGCTGCCCATGCGCATCGGTGCAAATACCTTACACATTGGCCCCAATACATTCTTCCAAAACAACGTCTATTTGCTCGATGACATGCTCGCCCACATCGGTGCTGCTGTACCTACCGGCCAACACGTCGCCGACCTGTATGGTGGCGTCGGCACCATCGCCCTCCATCTCGCTGCAACTGCCCAGTCTGTCCATTGTGTCGAATCATTCGCCGAGAGTATCGACCTCTGCCTGGCAAATATCCAAACCAACCACCACACCAATGTCACTGCCGAAGTCGCCGATGTGGCAGAATTCTTACGCAATACCAACCGCACATTTGATACAATGGTCGTAGACCCACCGAGGGTCGGTCTAGGTGCCCCCGTGTGTAAAGAAATTCTGCGTCACCGGCCGCACCGTGTCGTCTATGTGTCGTGCAATCCGTTGTCCCAAATCGAGGATGCCAAACTCCTCGCCGAGGGCTACGAGCTGACCTCTCTCGTCGGCTACGACATGTTCCCGCAGACTCCACACTTCGAGACGCTGGCGATTTTCGACCGCCGTTCATGAGACATCGAGGCATCCTGGCATGACCAGCCGTTCCGACATTCTCTGCCCGAGTTGCCGACGCATCAATCCGCGTCGTGCCGACACGTGCCGTTTTTGTGGGCATGCCCTGTCGTTTGTTGACGGTGCGGTGCGCTATTCGCTGACTCGCCTGATCAAGACCGGTGGCCAAGCGGTTATCTTCGAGGCTATCGACGACAGCACACAACGCACCTATGCAATCAAAGAAATCATGCTCCCGCTTGATCCCGAACGCACGGTCGAGGCGTTCCAACGTTGCGCCATCGAAGCGCGACTCCTCGCGACCCTCGCCCACCCGGGGATTCCGCGCTTCTATAGCTGTATCATCGATAATGGTCGGGTATACATCGTGATGGACTACGTCCGTGGCACCGATCTCGAAGACATCCTGCGGCAACGCGGCATGCTCGAAGAATCAACCGTGCTGAACATCGCCAATCAGGTGTGCGAGATCCTCCACTATCTACACAATCAGGCCAACCCGGTCATCTTCCGCGACGTCAAACCATCCAACATCATGTACGATTCGGATGGCACCGTCACCATGATCGACTTCGGCATCGCTCGCTTCACCAACAGCCAGCGCGGCAACATCATGGGGACGCCCGGCTATGCCCCGCCCGAGCAGTACCGCGGCGATATTTCGCCTTCTGCCGATATCTATGCCCTCGGTGCCACCATGCACCACCTGCTCAGCGGGCGCGACCCTCGTGGCCACAAACCATTTACCTACACCCCCATCCGCGAGCTGGTGCCAGGGGTATCAGCCAATACCGCAGCCATTCTTTCGACCGCGCTCCAGCTTGCCCCCACCGACCGATTCACCAGTATTCTCGAGATGCGTGAGTCGATTCGTACCGTCTTGCGCGGTGACGAGACGGTCCAGTTCGCCATTCTCGGCGCGACATCGCCCATCCCCACCGTCGCATCCACCCCCCTCACACTCCCTAGCCATCCGATTGCTCCCATGTCGGCAGCGTTGTTTTTGCCTACCGAGCCCGAGGACCTCGCCTCGGCGGCAGAACCCGACGGCGCAGCTCCCGCAGCGCTCCTCACTGACGATATCAGCGCCGCCTACGTCACAACTGTCATCACCGACCCCGATGACAATCCCATCGCGACGCACGAGCTCGATTTCGCCTTTGTCCAACACATCGAAGCCGCTGTAGCCGATATCGACCGGAGCAGCGAACGATCACTCACGATGGAGCGCCCTGCCATCGTCATCGCCCCGCAGACCCGCTGGCGCGTCTTTGCCTTTTTGGTTGCGGTAATGCTCTGTGTCACGATGCTGGTCCTCAGCAACGGTGGCACCAACTGGCAACCCTGGCAGGCCGATGCCCAGACCATCAATGTGCTCCTCGAGGTCGACGTCCCCGCCGATGCAACGCTCGATGCGTCGTTCCAGAACGCCCTGCGTGCACACCTCGCCGACACCTACGGCGCCGAGTGGACCCAACTGGGCACACCGAGCTTCCTCGGCGCACCCCCAGAACACGTCGCCACCAACACCGACGGCAGTAGTCGCTACCGCGGCCGCATCACCGTCACCCTTACCCGCTCACCATAAGCGGAGCTGACTGCGGCTCCCCGCCTGCGGCACGACCACCGTCTGATCGATCAACAACGGCATGCGATCGTGATCAGTCAACTGGGCATAAGCCTGGTCAGCCGCAGTGGTCAGCATGTAAACGCGCTGATCGGCACCAGCACCAACCACTAATCCACGCACGCCGTGGTCGATCCCGTACCACACCCCCTTTTCGTAGCCCGCCACGAGGGGGATCGTCACCATCGTCGGCTCGTATCGATCCCAGACCCCTGCCAGATAACGCTCGTGTTTGGCCCACCCACTCGGCGGGTAGGCACGTGTCTCGTTGCGGTTGCCCCATCGACACAGCGCGAGCACGTCGTTGTACATCACCGGCAAAATCGGCTCACCCGACCAGTAGCGCGATTCGTACAGCGCATCTGCGGCTGCTTCAGGGACGCTCGGTGCTTGGCTGGGTTTGGGTTGCGGACCAATGGGGATGCCTTTGGCAATCAGCGGATCGAGCAAGTCCTTCCAGCGGAATCGGGCAGCTCCACACATCGCGCGCTCCTTTTACTCCACTCCCAGCAACCCCACCGAAGTACATTATGTGAATGCGCGGTTTTTGGCTTTCTGATGCGTCAAAAAGACTTTACACCAACCGCGTTTTCTGCTATACTATCACTACCCTCGGCGTCGCCGCAGCGACCTAGCACAATGGTACACCCATGAACGATTTTGTCCATCTCCACGTGCACTCCGAATACAGCCTGCTCGACGGCTATGCCACCATCAAGGGCATCGTCGAACGCGCCGCCGAACTCAATATGGACAGCATCGCCATGACCGATCACGGCGTCATGTATGGTGCCATCGATTTCTACAACGCCGCCAAAAAAGCCAACATCAAACCCATCATCGGTCTCGAGGCATACATGTCACCCGGTGGCCGCGGCGATGCCACCCAGCGCGGCGGCAAAAACTACCATCACCTGCTCACCCTGGCCACCAACTACACCGGCTACCAAAATCTCGTCAAGCTGACGACTCGCGCTCACCTCGAGGGCATGGGCAGCAAGGGCATCTTTGCACGGCCACGCATCGACCGCGAACTGCTCGCGCAATACCACGAAGGCCTGGTCGTTACCTCGGCATGTCTCGCGGGCGAGGTCGCCCAGCATATCATCAACAAGCAACCAGACAAAGCGCGCGCGTCGGCTGCATGGTTCCGCGATCTGCTCGGTCCCGACCGCTATTACCTCGAGCTCCAGCTCCACGAAAACGCCCCTGAACTCGTCGAAGTCAACGACGAGCTGGTCAAAATCGGCTCCGAGCTGGGGATCCCCCTGGTGGCCACATGCGACAGCCACTTCGTGCGTGCCCAAGACCTCGACGCCCACCGCATGATCATGGCCATGGGCTTCAACATGACCCTGCAGGAGCTCTGCACCAAAAAATACGACATGGACGAGAGCTACCATATCCTCTCGGCCGACGACGTCTACAAGCGCTTCAAACACTACGGCACAGCCCCCATCGACAACACCCGGCGCATCGCCGATATGGTCAACCTCAAACTCGACTTCGGTCGCGTCGAACTGCCCGTGTTCGACATCCCCGACGGCTTCGATGCTGCCTCGTACCTGCGCCATGTGAGCAACGAAGGCCTGACCAAGCGCTTCAACGGCATGATCCCGCCGGGCTACCCCGAGCGCCTCGACTACGAGCTCGATGTCATCAATGCGACGGGGTTCCCCGATTACATCCTGATCGTCTGGGACTACATCTCGTACGCGCGCTCGCGCAATATCCCCTGTCTGCCGCGTGGTTCGGCCGGAGCATCGCTGGTGCTGTACAGTCTGGGAGTGACCGACGTCGATCCGATTACCAATCGGATGTTGTTCGAGCGCTTCCTGTCGCGTGAACGCCTCGAGATGCCCGACATCGACGTCGATTTCGCCGACTCGCGCCGCGGCGAAATCATCGATTACATCGCCAACAAATACGGCCGCGAAAACACTGCCCAGATTGTCACCTACGGCACCCTCGGTGCCAAAGCCGCGATCCGTGACGTCGGCCGCGCCCTCGACATCCCCCTCAACGAGGTCGACCGTATCGCCAAGCTCATCCCCACCAATCCCAATTTGACCCTCAAAGACGCCCTCGCCAAGCCCGAAGAGCTCAAGACCGGTGAGTTCCGTCAGCTCTACGACTCGAGTAGCGAGGTCCAACAAATCGTCGACTGGGCCCAAAAAATCGAAGGCCGGATGCGCAATGTAGGCACCCACGCCTGTGGCGTCGTGGTCTCGCGCAATCCGCTCGATGCGATAGTGCCCCTGCAGCGCACCACCAAAGACGAAAACTCCCTGATGGCCGCCTACGAAGGCCCCACGCTGGCCAAAATCGGCCTGCTCAAAATGGACATCCTCGGGCTGAGCAATTTGTCCATCGTCGCCGAGGCACTCAGCCTGATCAGCGCCCGTCAGACCACCCCAATGGAGCTGCGCCACATCCCCCTCGACGACGCACGCACCTTCGAGTCCCTGAGCCGCGGCGAGACCGTCAATGTCTTCCAGCTCGAATCCGCCGGCATGGTGCGCTACCTCAAAGAGCTCAAACCCAACCGCGTCGAAGACATCTACAACATGGTGGCCCTCTATCGGCCCGGTCCGCTCGACCAGATCCCGGTCTACATCCAAGGCAAAAACAACCCGCGCAACATTAAATACCTGCACCCAATCCTCAAACCCATCCTCGAGAACACCTACGGCGTTATCGTCTACCAAGAGCAGATCATGCAGCTCTTGCAG
>CAIZHO010000582.1 GCA_903932805.1 uncultured Roseiflexaceae bacterium
ATCGTCGTCAATAACCTACAGGCACCAAGCGTCATCTACCAAAATGCCCTGTGTGCAGGCGCTGCCTTGACGGTATCACTCCGCCAAGCAGGGGCAAACCCGCAGGCAATCGGTGCACAACTGCGGTTAACCAGTGGCAACATCACCCGCTGGGGCACCATCACCACCACCCGCGGCTATCTTTCTGGCGACCTGCCGGCTGTGCATTTTGGGCTCGGTGCTGATGCCCCGACATTCCTCGCTGTACGCTGGCCTGACGGCGCGCTGTCGACCATCGACACCCTCCCTCGCGCTGGCCACATTGTCATCGAACGGAGCGCACCATGACCAATCCCCCGATGAACCACGCGCCACTGCGCCCCACGCACACCGTGCTCGGGTATCTGCTCCCACAGCAACGGTGGGGCGCAGCAGGGATGCTCCTGGCAGGGGTGCTGATTGGGCTTATCGGTATTACAATGGGCCAACCCATGTGGCGTGCTGCGCTCCCGGGTACCATTCTGTTCAGCGCCGCCATACTCGTACGCTGGCACGCAGACCGTACGCACTATGGTCCGTTGATTGCCCTCATGGTTGCACTGCTTACCTTCCAAGGAGGACACGGGGTCGAACACCTGGTTCAATGGGTGCAGTACCATATCATTGGCTACACCACCCGCGGCTCCAATGGGTTGATTTCAGCAGCCAACTCCGAATGGGTTCACTTTCTGTGGAACTGGGGCGTGCTCCTCGTCATGCTCCGGCTCTATTGGCTCGGGCTACGCAATCCGTGGGCCTACGTAATGCTATTCTGGAGTACGGCGCACACCGCCGAGCATACCTACCTGTTTGTCCGGCATCTCGAGGTCCTCGAACTCCTGCGCGCCTACGGTGAACCAACCATCACCGCCCAAGGTCTGCCGGGTATCTTCGGCACAGACGGCTGGCTGGCCCGCAGCCCCACAACAGCGGGAACCTTTGTCTGTACCATCCCCGGGTTGACAACCGCAACCCGTCTCGATGTCCACTTCTGGTGGAATGTCGGCGAAACCATCCTCCTGATGATCGCCGCATACACGCACATACACCGCAACCCACAGTACAATCCCGCTGTGGTCCAGTAATCCGAGAAAGGAACGTTCCCCAATGGCCATCATCACCCTGTTAGGTGCCGGTAGTACCGTCTTTGCAAAAAACTTGCTCGGAGACATCCTTTCGTTCCCCGAACTCGCCAATAGCGAGATTCGGCTCTTTGACATCGACTCCGAACGCCTCAAAACCTCGGAAGTCGTCGCCAACAAGGTTGCCCAAGCACTCGGTGCCAAACCCAAGATCATCACCACCACCGACCGCAAAAAGGCCCTCGAAAACGCCGACTACTCCATCGCCATGTTTCAAGTCGGTGGCTACAAGCCCTCGACGCTGATCGACTTTGACATCCCCAAAAAATACGGCTTGCGCCAGACCATTGCCGACACCTTGGGCATCGGCGGTATCATGCGTGGCCTGCGCACCATCCCCGTCATGCTCGATATGTGCCGTGACATGGAAGAAGTCGCCGGCGACATTACCTTCCTCAACTATGTCAATCCGATGGCGATGAACTGCTGGGCGATGTCCCGCGCCACCACCATCAAAACCGTCGGTTTGTGTCACTCGGTCCAAGGCACCGCCGAGCAACTCGCCGACGATATCGGCGTCGACATCCACGACATCAACTACATCGCTGCCGGCATCAATCACATGGCTTTTTATCTCAAGTTCGAGAAGGACGGCCAGGACCTCTACCCAGCCATCAATAAGGTCCTCAACGAAAAGCGCGCACCCGATTGGAATCTTGTTCGCTACGAAATCTACAAACGCTTCGGATATTTCGTCACCGAATCCTCCGAGCACTTCGCCGAATACACCCCCTGGTTCATCAAGCGCGATCGTCCAGACCTCATCGAAGAATTCAACATCCCCCTCGACGAGTACATCCGCCGCTGCGAAAACCAAATCGCCGGCTGGCATCAACTCCGTGAAGACCTTATCACCAACGACCTGCCGCTCGAAGTCAACCGCAGCCACGAATACGGCTCACTCATCATCCACAGCATGGAAACAGGCCAGCCCCGCGTGGTCTACGGCAACGTCGCCAACCGCGGTCTGATCAACAACCTGCCCGAAGGCTGCTGCGTCGAAGTCCCCGTACTGGTCGACAAAAGCGGGTTGCAGCCCACCAAAATCGGCAACCTCCCACCACATCTGGCAGCCATGATGCAGACCAACATCAATGTCCAGGCCATGACCGTCGAAGCAGCCCTCACCGGCAGACGCGAACACGTCTACCACGCTGCTGCCTTCGACCCACATACCGCTGCAGAGCTGTCATTGGACCAAATTTGGAACCTGTGCGACGACCTGATTGCCGCCCACGGCACCATGATCCCAACCCTCAAATAGTCACCTACCCCAAAAAACGGGAGGTGCGTATACGATACGCCCCTCCCGTTTTCTGTCTGTCAGTGCAGCATCAGGCGGCGTATTTGCGTGCCACCCAGATACAGCCAACCACCACCGCCGCCGCCCCCAACAGTGTGGCAGTCGGGCGCTCTCCATCGATGGGCCAGGCCCACAGTATGGTCAGAAACGGCTGCACCAACTGCACCTGACTCACCCGCGGGATCCCACCGAGCGCCAACCCGTGATACCACGCAAAAAACCCCAAAAACATGCTAAACACCCCAAGATAACCTACTGCCAACCATGCCGGCAGCGACACCGCAGCCACCGGCGCAGTCATGCCCGCCCCAATCAACAAAATCGGCAAACAGACCACATTGGCCCAACAAATCGTACGCCAGCCGCCGATGTCTTTGGACAGCTGCCCGCCGTAGACATAGCCGACCGCGGCAATCAACACGGCCACCACCATCGCCACATC
>CAIZHO010000583.1 GCA_903932805.1 uncultured Roseiflexaceae bacterium
GGTGAACGTGCCAGCAACGATCCGTGGGATGGCTCGACGCTAGAGTGGATGATTCCTTCCCCACCACCGTCGTACAACTTCCTGCATGTTCCTGTGGTTACCAGCCGTCGCCCACTGTGGGATGCCAAGTATCCCCATGCAGCAGGTGATGACCATGGCGGCCACAACAAGCCGTCGAACGTGCGCTACGAGTACACCGACGAAAACACGCCGGGTGCCAAAGACATCCACATGCCGACCCTTACCTTCAGCCCGATGTGGTTGTCGGGTGGCTTGACCGTTGCTGCGCTGGGCTTCATCTACATCAACAAGGAAATCCTCGGACTTCCAGAAGGCATCGCAGCGCTTGGGTTTATTGCCATTGGAATAGTCATGGTGTTTGTAGGCATCCGCGCATGGGTCGTTGACTCGCGCCGTGACTCGCCGTACATGAGCAGCCATCACTAAACATACAAAAGCGGTGCACACACCGTGTGCACCGCGTTCGAGGAGGATACATGAGCAGTTCTGTGAGTCATGGCACGGGCGAAGCACACCAAAAGCCACTACTCGGCAGCATGGGTGTGGATAGCCGAAAACTCGGTTTGTGGGCATTTCTTGGTTCCGAAACACTTTTTTTCGTTACCCTGATTACCACCCATTTGATTTTCTATGCACGCACCAAGGCTACCTTGGCAGCTGCTGGTACACTCGAGCACTTGGATCCCCGGACGCACTACCTCGGGATCGAGTTGACAACAGTATTGGCAACCTTGCTGTTGGCGAGTTCATTGACCATGGTGTTGGCGCTGGCAGCGTCCAAAGTCAAAGACTGGAAGAAGTTCCGCTTTTGGCAACTGGCTACCATCTTGCTCGGTTCTGCATTCGTGGGTGGCCAGGTGTATGAATTCATCCATCTTTACCACGAAGGCCTGAAGCTTGCACCGCAGTATGTCCTCGAAGGCGAAACGGTCAAGAGCCTGTATGGCGTCACATTCTTTACAATGACGGGCTTCCACGGTCTGCACGTGACCATCGGGATTATTTGGCTGATTGCGACCTATGTCAAAGTCGCAAAGTTCCCAGATTCGCCCGAAAACCCGATGGACATTGAACTGGCGGGTTTGTATTGGCACTTTGTTGACCTCGTCTGGGTGGCCATCTTCACCCTGATCTATCTGATTTGAGGAGGACTATCATGGCAGAGCATGTCGCCCATGATGACCATTCTGAGGCCCATGAGTCCCATAGCACCAAATTCTATTGGATGATTGGTGGGATTCTCGCCGTTGTTACTGCACTCGAGGTCGGTATCTTTCTGGTCGAGTCTAGTTTTTCTCCAACGTTGTTCTTGGTTATCCTGTTAGGCTTGGCGCTGATCAAGGGAGCAGGGGTTATTGCCTTCTTCATGCATTTGCGTGGTGATGCAAAAATCTTCCAGTTTGTCTTTTTGGTTCCACTGCTGTTTGCATTTTCCCTGTGTTTGGGTTTCTTGAAGTTGTTTTCGAACCATGTAGGTATTGCAGGGTAATCCCTGTGAAAGCACCGTCACGGGGTACCGTGACGGTGCTTTTTTCTTTCACCGAGTGAATCATGTATGAGTGCAACGGACGAATCAAGAGGCTTACATGAATCTATATGCGTGGAATTTCGAGCCGACGATTCTAATTGCATTACTCGTTAGTACCATTGGATATGTCTGGCTTACCGGGCCGTATGCACGGTCACGTGGCGTACAACCAGCGTCGACGCTCGAGCGAA
>CAIZHO010000584.1 GCA_903932805.1 uncultured Roseiflexaceae bacterium
CCGCGAAAAAGGCTATGACGTCAAGATCGGTAAGTTCTCGTTTGCGGGTAATGGCAAAGCCACCATCCTCGGTCAACGCAATGGCTTTATCAAAATCGTCGCCGAAAAGAAGTATGACGCCGTACTAGGTATGCATCTCATTGGGCCACGGGTAACGGAATTGATTGCAGAAGGTGGTGTCGCGTTGTCACACGAAGCAACGACAGAGTCACTGATGCGCACGATTCATGCGCATCCAACCCTGTACGAAGCGCTCGGCGAAGCCGCACACGCAGCAGCTGAAGGTCATGCAATCCACATGTAAGCGCGAGGAGTCTATATGCCTGTTGTCGTTAGACTAACGAGTGCAGATCATGGTGGGAACGGGATGTCGTCGTGTGGGACCGGCGACCACAGCAATTGCGGACCTAATTGTGATTGCGGATGTCCATACACCGGTATGCATGAACGTGGCAAGGTCGAGGATGTTCGTGGCATCGAAGCGCGCTACCCGGATCAGTGGCTTGCCATGGTAATTCCACCTGGTGAAGACGAATACCACCCCGAGCAGGCCATGTTGATTGCCTATGGTGACGATGAGACTGACGTCTTTGAGGCAGCACAGCAAGTCACCTTCAATCAGGTCTTGCATGTTTACTTCAACGCAACACTCGATACGTATCTTGCATGGGCAGATGCGTAACTCCTGGATAACAAAACCCCCGCTCGCACTGCGAGCGGGGGTTTTACTTGGGTTATTTTTTGGGCTTGCCGCGCGGCACACGGGCGACGGGCGTTCCTTTTTTGGTCAAGTCACGATCGGTAGCATAAAACAATTCAGGCGGGATAACGAAGTGAAAAAACGATTGGTTGGCCATTGCATACCAATGTTCCCACTCTTCGACTGATTCGCCTTGATAGGTAACCACCATCAGCCAATCGGCGACATACATGGCCCATACTTTGCGCTTGCGGATGATATCGTTGTCGCGGAACGTATAAAAACGCTCTAGCTTCACGAGATTGCCGAGTACCAAATTCTCTGACTCCGAAATGACGGCATCCGGCAGTTGCGCCAATCCCTTGTCGAATGCTTCTGACAGATCATCGGCATCTTCTGCTGTCGCTTGGAAGTCCAGCTTCTCGACCCATACTGCCACATAGGTAGCGAGATTTGTCGATGACGGCGCTGCAAGTACCCCATCGCGGCCATGGTCGAGGTCGAATCGGGTCCAATCGCTGGGGAATCGGATCGTATAGCGCCCGAGTCGGTCTGCATATGTTTCGATTCCGGTAAATTTTGGTGTTGGACGTGTTGTCATCGTTCGTACTTTCGCTTCAACAATACAATTTCTGCAATCATACCACAGCAGTCAGTCAGTCTGTCGGACGACGTTACACCGCTTCACCGAGCTTTACTGCTTCTCCAATGCGCATACGCTGCACAATCAGGAGCTCAAGCAATACAATCAAAACCATCAGTGCCATTGCGCTGACAAAGATGTACGCGATGTCTTGCGCTGCAAACTGCACCAAAAATGGTGGAGTATCAGGGAATGTTCCCTGCCTGACTTTTAAGAACGGCAGGAACAACCGACTGGTAAGGACACCAACAAGCACCCCGGTGAGAGTTGCAAACCCAATCGTAATGACTTGTTCGAGACTAACGGTCATACGCAACGCCAGTTGTGTAATGCCAATGGCACGGAGCACACCAAACTCAACGCTTCGTTTGCGTAGGGTAAGCAACACGTATGCTAACATTCCTACCATTGACATAACGCCAGTTGCAAAAAATCCAACGGAGAGTAATCCGAACAATCCTTGGCGTTGTGGTTGCAGTATTTCTGCGGTGATGAACGCATTCGGGGTGTACGGTAACACCCGCAAACTGTTGCGATACGCTTCTGCTTGGACAGCAGCGCTATTGGTCGTGGTATTGCTGTCTAACCATCTCTCATATGCATAGTTCCCACCGAGTTCTGCGACGATGTACGCATAGTTGGCGAGGACAAACGGTTTCCCTTCGTTGTAGAGGGTAGGCATGTACGAAACAATTCCACGCACGGTCAGCGAAATGGGTCGCCGTGTACCTAGACTATCTGAGACAACGGTAATCCGATCGCCGATGCGGACATTTGCGGATTGTGCAAAGGTTGCACTGAGTATTGCATCATCGATGTTGGTGTTCATATCATTGATAATCGCCCCTAGTGGCCGGCTGTCGTAATCAGAACGCCACGCCTCACCCACGACTTGTGTGAAGGTTGCGGGATCAATGGCATAAAGAATTCCACTGTTTGGTTCGCCGTTCACCACGATGTCAGCTGTACTCACTGCGACATTTGTGGCTGCTTCGATACCGTCTATTTCGGCAAAATCCGAAACTGGTACATAGACATAATCTAGTGAAATAGTGGTCGTCTGTTCCCCTGCGGTCGACGAAAGTTGTGTCCCGTTCTGGAGTAAGTCAGGGTCGGGCAGATTGGGCGGTTCGCCAGCAATATCTGCTGACGTGTTGCTGACAGACCGCGGCAAGAGACG
>CAIZHO010000585.1 GCA_903932805.1 uncultured Roseiflexaceae bacterium
GCCCGCCTGATCACAAATGCTGTCCGCATCCTTGATGCCCACAGCAGTTAGCGTTCACGTTCACCGTGTAACACCGCCAACAAAACGCTTGCATACGCGTCCACAGCGTGCACAGCTGAAGACTCATACATCCAGTCGTCGTGCTGCACCCGACAGCGTACGCCCTCAGCACGTGACTCGAGGGTCACCACTGCATGCCCTTCGACGTGTTCCATCAAGAGCAGACGCGCCTGTTGTTCGGACGGCAACCAAATAGCATCGACGGCGTGCACCGCATCCATCGCCCATTCACTGGCACCATGGAACATCAATACCGGCTCCCCATCATGCAGCCCCAGTTCGACCGCACCCGGAGCAATCAACCACGGTTCGACATCACTGGTGTCGAGGCAAAACCAATCCCCATTCGCCGGTTGCCAACGTATGCCCGCATCCGAGAGCCCTTGCGCCAACGTACCGTCGATCATCGTCCTGCTCCTCCTGTGCTGCGTTGGCGCACAGATTCAATAGCAGCGATTCGCTCTGCCTGCATCTGCGCCAATGTTTGTACCCACGCATCGCGATACGGCTCCATATGCTGTTTGAGCAAACCGGCAATGACCAAATTGCGATACCACTTGCGGTTTGCCGGGACAACATACCACGGTGCGCGGTCGGTGCTTGTGCGGAGCATGACATCCGAGTAGACATCGAGATAGCTTTCGAACAGCCCGCGATCATGCCAATCATCGGGTGCCAACTTCCATGCCGTGATGAGCTCGTGTTCACGGGCCATCAGGCGGGTTGCTTGCTCATCGGCATCGATATGCAAGTAGCATTTGATCAGGATCGTCCCATCATCCGCCAGCAGAGATTCGAATGCCGTGATATGCCCGATGCGTTGCGCTTGTGTCTGGGCATCGATGGAGTTGCGGACCCGTGTGGCAACCACGTCTTCGTAGTGTGAACGATTGAATATCCCGAGCATCCCACGAGGGGGCACCGCATGATGGATGCGCCACAAAAAATCATGGCCGACTTCTATTGGTGTCGGCATTTTGAACGAGGTAACCAAGCTCGTGACGGGATCACCTCGACCTATAACGAAGCGGACCACGCCATCTTTGCCACTCGCATCGAGGCCCTGCAAGACCAACACCACGCGATGTGTGCCGGCGCCATACATGAGTGCCTCGAGCTCACTGACGTCTGACATCAGTGCTTCGGCGGCAGCTTTGCCGTCTTCCTTCGTCACTGACGGGGTCCCGATGCAGGAGCACGCTCGGAGATGAAAGGTACCATCGGTTATCGGCTGCGGGAGATACAGGCTCTCGTTCATGCCCATCCCTATCGATAATATGCGTCAATGCAATGCGCATCATACCATAGCCACGCCGTCAGACCGAGGTGATGTGGTATACTTTGGCTATCTACTCTCATTTGTGAGGCGATCCGATGAAAGAACTCTTTCGTCGCGCTCCGAAAGCGTTCACGCCAGGCGAGCAGACGCGCGATCAAGGTACACCTGACAACATGTGGGTCAAATGCCCCTCGTGTGGCGATTTGACATACCACAAGCAACTCCGTGACAACCTCAAAGTCTGCAAATGCGGTCATCACATGCGGCTCAGTGCCGTTGAGTGGCAAGGGTTGTTCGACAGCGAATCATTCACCGAAGAAGACGGCGACATAGCCCCCCTCGATCCGTTGAACTTCGTTTCTCCCAAAGATAACTACGCCCAAAAGCTCCGTGACAGTCAGCTTCAGACCGGATTGTACGATGCCATGATCAGCGGCTATGCGAGCATCATGGGGCAAGCGCTCCAGGTGACGATCACCGAGTTTGATTTCATCGGCGGGTCAATGGGCAGTGTGTTCGGTGAGAAAATCGCCCGCGCTGCCGAACGCGCCTACGAACGGCGCGTCCCCCTGCTCACCATCAACGCATCCGGCGGTGCCCGCATGCATGAAGGTGTGTTGGCCTTGATGCAACTCCCCAAAGTCAACCTGACACTGGCTCGGCTTGGCACCATCGGGATGCCGCACATTTCGCTGATGACTGACCCCTGCTACGGTGGCGTGCTCGCATCATATGCTTCGGTGGCAGATATCATTATTGCCGAGCCCGGTGCCCGCATCGGCTTTGCCGGTCGTCGTGTCATCGAACAAACCATTCGCCAAAAGCTACCTGCAAACTTCCAAAGCGCCGAATTCATGCTCGAACACGGCATGATTGATATGGTCGTGCCACGCAACGATCTGCGTAGCACCCTCGGTCGCTTGTTCAAGCTCTATACCATGCGTGATGCCGACGCATCACCATTACCTGCTGATGTGTGAGGTCACTGCATGAAGACGCCACTCTCCGCCTGGGATAAAGTCCAGATATCGCGCCACGTCCAGCGTCCGCGCACCCTCGACTATATTCGGGTGCTCTGTGAAGATTACTTCGAGTTCCATGGCGATCGACGCTTCGCCGACGACGCAGCTATTGTTGCAGGGGTGGGTCGCATCGACGGCCAGTCCGTCGTGATCATCGGTCACCAAAAAGGCCGTGACACGCGCGAAAACATGCGTCGTAATTTCGGCATGCCCAAACCCGAAGGCTATCGCAAAGCGATGCGCTTGTTTCACCATGCCGAGAAGTTCGCGCTGCCGGTCATCTGCCTCATCGACACACCCGGTGCAGACCCGAGCATGGAGTCTGAATCGCGTGGCCAAGGCAACGCAATTGCCGAAAACATTCTCATCATGGCGCAGTTACGCACACCTATTGTCAGCCTCGTTATTGGTGAGGGTGGCTCGGGCGGAGCGCTCGCTATCGGCGTCACTGACCGCATCCTGATGCTTGAACACTCGGTCTACTCGGTTGCAGCTCCCGAAGCGAGCGCTGCCATCTTGTGGCGCGACTCGTCCAAGGCTCCCGACGCCGCAAAAACCATGCGCATCACCGCCCAAGACCTCAAAGACATGAACATCATCGATGCCATCATCCCCGAACCCGAAGGCGGAGCCCACAACGATGCCGACGCAACCATTCGTCGGGCTGGCGTTGCCATTATGCACAACATCGACGCGCTCAATGCACTCCCCACCAGTGTGCTCCTCGACCAGCGCTACCAGAAGTATCGCGTCATGGGCGCAATCAAGACCATGCCCACAAATCAATCGAGCAACGGCGAACCGTTGTCGTTCCTGTAGTCAACCATGGCGCGCCGGCACATCCTGTGCCGGCGCGGTTTTTTTGTACAAACGAGACGCATGCCTATCCCCACGACTATTCGTACGACGCTCAGCGAAGCAACCACAGCACTGCAGTCAACATCACCCAGCGCACGCCTGGATGCCGAGCTTCTGCTTGGTCATGTAACCGCCTGGAGCCGAGCACAGCTGCTTGCGCACGCGACTGACAGCATCTCCCCCGACATGGTGGCGCAGTATCACACCCTCGTCGAACGTCGGAGCCGGGGCGAATCCGTAGCCTATATCACGAACCACCGCGAATTCTATGGACATGACCTGTATGTTGATGCACGCGTCCTCGTCCCACGACCCGAGACCGAGCTCTTGGTCGACTGTGCCATCGCAGCCGCCCGCATCCTGAAACCGCCCGTCATCATCGATGTCGGCAGCGGTTCGGGCTGTATCGGCGTGGCTCTTGCACGTGCTGGCGCCGCACCAACCATCATCGGTACCGATGTGTCGGCCGATGCGCTTGCGGTGAGTGCCATCAATCGCGACCGGCATGGGCTCAACGCACAGATGCATCTGATGCACGCAGATTTGTGCACGGCATGTGCTCCGGTGTCGTTCATGGTCAGCAACCCACCGTATGTCATGGATGATGATGCGAATACAGATGTGCGGCAGTACGAACCACATCTTGCACTTTTCGGGGGGGATTCTGATGGTGCAGCCGTGTATCGGCGCTTCGCGCTGCTGTTGCCGCATCATTTGCGCAGCCCGGGGTATTTCGCCTGCGAAATAGATCCACGCCAAGCAGTCAGTGTCTGCGATGTATTACAGACTGCCTTTCCGTTTGGCCGTGTCGTCTTGCACCACGACCTCGCTGGTCGCGCCCGTGTCGTCGAGCTCTGGCTTGAGTCGTAGCGATAGCGTTCGGAGCGGTTGTACCGCTGACCACACCAGACCGATGGCCGTTACCACGAGTGCCAGTAGACCCCACCACGTCGGTCCCCCTACTCCCCACCACCACAGCAATCCGAACCAGAGCAAGGCCGGCCATACCTCGTGCAACGGAGCAACGACACGCAGGGTCTCGCGCTCGCGTAGACCGAGGATCACCGTTGCCACTCCGGCCGCCAGGGCGGTGCCCCAGGCAGCCGCTGCAACACCGTACATCGGGATGAAGGCAATGTTTACCCCGAGATTGAGCAGCGCCGCTATCAGGCTACCCCACCCAAACACCGCGGTGCGTCCATCACGCACCGCGCGCAGTCCCAAGAGCACCTGCACCCCACCGAACAGTGGCATACACGTCAACGCAAGGACATACGGGGCGGCGGGTTGTGCCGCAGCGCCCCCAATGATCCACAGCAGCGTCGGGGCACAAAGAACCAACACGCCCACAATGAGCAAAGCCACGGGAATGTAGAGCCGGAATGACAGCGCGAGAAACACATCGTCGTCGCGGTAACGTGGTTGCAACGCTATCGGCTGCCAGGCATTTTTGAGTGGTTCGATGACAAATGCCAGCAACGATGCGACCAATACCGCCAACGCATAGTGACCCAGTGCGAGCGCATCCACCTGTGGCGCCAGCAACCACCGATCGGCATACAACACCACCCACCCAGTGATGCTTACCGGCAACAGTGGGAGCCCCGTGCGGAGTACCGTTTTGATTACGCGGATATCGACCCGTCGGCCCACCAGCGACCATCCCAAGCCGATTGTCAGCAGCGCCATCAGCACATTGGTGAGTGCGGCTGCCTGGATCATCCCTACCACCCCACCGTCCCACCAGATGACCAACGCGATCCGGGTGGCTGCAGTGAACCCGATAAGCCCGATCATCGACCATACGACCAAGCGCACGTCGTTGCGGAGCTTGAATACGCTCAGTAAGAGCGTGTACACCACCGCAAACGGCAATGCACCAACCAGATACGGCATTGCCTCGTCTGTCTCTGGTCGTGCAATAGCCTGCCCAATCAGCGGCGCACAAACGAGCAACCCCGCACCAATGACTAGCCCCAGCGCAACCACAACGGTACCGGCACTGGTGATGATGGTGCGCCGTTGGGCCGCGTCGTTAGTGGCACTATACATCCCAGCGAGGACAGTACCAATCCCCCACAGCGCAACCGTGTATGCCCCTTGCCAGAGCGACAGAAAGATATCCACCGTACCATACCCAGCGACACCGATTGCCCGGGTGTAGAGCGGGGTAAGCAACAGCGCCACGATCGGACCAATCAGGCCGACAGCGGTGTACCACAGGGTTGTCTGTGCAAAGCGCTTCACGACACTCCTTGCAACGATGGGTATGGACCTCTCTGACTGTTACAATAGCACGGTAATGGTACAAAGGAGCTCATGTGCAGTATCGTCTGTTGGCACTCGACCTCGACGGGACGGTGGTCAATCACGACCTAACCGTCACCCCACGCGTCCGCAAAGCTATTGAAGCCGCCCAGCGTGCCGGCGTGATCGTCACCATTGCCACTGGGCGCATGTACGGTGCAGCGATGCCCTTTGCACAGTTGCTCGATATTCAGGCCCCGCTCATCTGCTACCAAGGTGCGGTCATCCAGAACGCCAGCGATGCACATATCCGCTTTGCGGCGACCATGCCCGGGGCAGCAACCGCCGAAGCCATCGCATATCTGCTTGCCAACGATATTTTTGTGGTTGCCTACATCGACGAAGTCTTGCACATCGCCCACAAACGGCCAGAGCTGGACATCTATCTGAGCTACCATCCCGAAGGCGCTGAAGTCCGCGTGTGTGCCGACCTCCAAGCCGTCGTCCACGCTCACGCCCCAACCAAAGTGCTCTTTGTGGCGCAACCCGAGCAGGTCGCTCCACTGTTGGCCGATCTTGCGACCCGTGTCGGCGATCGACTGGTGACGACCCAATCGCATGCTCTTTTTGGTGAGTTGACGGCGCTCGGGGTCAATAAAGGAGTCGCGTTGGCGGAGCTCGCACGGCAACTCGACATTCCCCGCGATGCCGTGGTGGCGATCGGCGATCAGGCAAATGATCTCGAAATGGTCGAATGGGCAGGCCTCGGCCTCGCCATGGGCAATGCCATCGCACCGCTCAAAGCAGTCGCGAACCACATCTTGCCGACCATCAGCGAAGACGGGGTGGCAGTCGCCATCGAGCAATTCATCTTATAGCAATGCGTCGTTTTGGGACACGAAAAACGCTTTCGACATCTGTCGAAAGCGTTTCGTTGCATTGACTCGGGCAATCTTCTATACTAAAGATTAGCGGGAGCGATACATGGTGCGCAAGCATTTGGTGCAGACACTGACTTGTACCTGAAGGCCACCCTCGAGAGTCAATGTGGTGCGCTGGATGTTTGCCTTGAAGGTACGATTGGTGCGAGGGGCGCGACGGAACCAACCACCGGTTGCTTGGTGACGGATGTTCCGACCGAACGTCAATCCCTTATCGCAGATTTGGCACTTCGCCATGGGAACTCCTCCTCAGGAGACGGCTCGCCGACTCAATTAGCATGTGACACACTAATGAAAGATGATACCATACATACCCAAGACACGCAAACGCACGCGACCACGGTTGCCTATCTCACACTCACACACCGCGCAGTGGCAAACTTTATTGTCTACTCCTTGCGCCAACATCCATCGGTCATCGCCATCGGGCAGCCTGCGATACCGATTACCGCTGACGATGCCTGGCAGGCGATACACGTATCAAGCATTACCGATGTTACTGTCCTCGTCACCTTGGGTGCTGATCTCGACCTCACCGTACAGCGCCAGCTGCTCCAGGTAGCACTCACGCAACGAATCGGTGACTGGCTCGAGCGGCCCATAGCCATCACCATCCACGTTACCGCCCTCGCACCCGTCGTCTGAGGTGCTTGCCTCTATCAGGGAGAATACTGTGCCCCGCATCAAAATTGTTACCGACAGCACCGCCGATATCCCCGCTGAGTTGGCGAACGAACTCGATATTAGTATTATTCCTTCACAAGTGCAGTTTGGTGACCAAGCATTTCGTGTCGGCACCGAACTGAGCAACGAGCAGTACTATCAACTCATCTCCGATGGTCGCCTGCGCCCGCGCTTTTTGCCGCCAAGCACCGTCGACATCGATAATGTGTTCCGCAGATTGACCGTCCAACACGACTACATTTTTTCGATTCACATGGCCACCCAACTCACGCC
>CAIZHO010000586.1 GCA_903932805.1 uncultured Roseiflexaceae bacterium
CAGCGTGGTCTGCAAATCGTCGGTCTCAAGCTGATGCGCGTCACCGAAGACCTGGCCCGCAAACACTATGCAGAGCACGACGGCAAGCCATTCTTTGCTGGCCTGATCGAGTACATCACCTCAGGGCCTGTCGTTGTGATCAACGTCAAGGGCAAAAACGTCATCGAGACGGTGCGCACGATGGTTGGTGCGACCAATCCGGTCAAAGCAGCACCTGGCACCATTCGTGGCGACTATGGTCTCGAGATTGGTCGCAACTTGATCCACGCATCCGACAGCCCCGAGAGCGGCGAGCGCGAGACGGCAATTTTCTTTGCGCCGAATGAGTTGTTCACCGTCGAGCGTAGCGTGGACCGCTGGATCTACGAGTAAACGAGCATGAAAATTGCGATTATCGGTTTGGCCAATAGTGGCAAAACCACGGTCTTCAATGCATTGACTCGCGGCACTGTCGAAACGGCAGCGTTCAGTTCGGGTCAGCTCGAGCCGAATGTCGCGACCGTCAAGGTGCCCGATGGGCGCCTTGACCGTTTAGCGACGATGTTCAAACCACGCAAACTGACCCCGGCCGATGTGCAGTATGTCGACGTTGGTGGGATGAGTGGGAGCAGTAACCGGAGCGGCTTGCCGCCGGCGTTGCTCAACTTCATCAGCAGCGCCGATGCGTTGCTGCATGTGGTGCGTGCATTTGAAGACAACGCAGTGCCGCATCCGGACGGCAGTGTCGACTTTCGACGAGACATCGAGTCGGTCGACTTGGAGCTGACCTTCTCGGACTTGGCGATTATCGAAAAGCGGCTGACCAAGCTGAATGCCGAAATCAACAAGATGGCCGGTCGGGAGCGTGAGCAGCGGACCATCGAAAAAGACGCGCTGACGCGCTTGCAGACGGCCCTCGAGGCTGGTCAGCATGTTCGCGATGTGGCGTTGACCGAAGAAGAGTCGCGGTTGTTGCGGGGCTACCAGTTCCTCACGGCCAAGCCTATTCTGCAGGTCATCAATGTCGGCGACGACGCCATCACTGCGGCACTCGAGGTGCAGTACAACCACGCACAGAGCGCAGTGGCGGTGATCTCGGGCAAAATCGAAGCAGAATTGGCGATTATGTCGGACGAAGACGCCACGGTCTTTATGGAAGACTTGGGTATCAAAGAACCGGCACGCAATCGCGTCATTAATCTGTCGTACGACTTGCTCGGTTTGATGAGCTTCTTGACTGCTGGCGACGACGAGTGCCGGGCCTGGACAATCCGCAAGAATACACCGGCAGCCGAGGCCGCGGGTGCGATTCATTCGGATATTCAGCGCGGCTTCATCCGGGCCGAAGTGGTCGCGTTTGACGATTTGATGAAGGCGGGAGATATGGTCGCGGCCAAAAAAGCCGGTACGGTGCGCCTCGAAGGCAAACTGTACATCGTCAAAGACGGCGATATCTGCCACTTCTTGTTCAACGTGTAGTTCCTCGCACCACAGCGTGCCGTGCCACCCCACCACCCCACGGCGTGCCGTGGGGTTTTTGTTCGCCCCACGGCGTGCCGTGTGGCTATTGGTTTTATTACGGCGTGCCGTGGGGCTATTGGTTTTTTTCACGGCGTGCCGAGTGGTTGTAGAATAGTGCTTATGAATGCATTGCGACGGGCTGTACGCCTAGACGAAATAGGGTTACTGCTCCTGGTGCTGCTGGTATACGCGGTCGGGTATATCCAGTTGACAGTGACCACGGGGAGTGCCGAACTCGTGCCCACGGCACGCGGAGTGTTGCGCATCTTGTGGCCATCGATGGCACCGTTATTGTGTTTTTTGGTGCTGTCGCTGTTGACCCATCGCTACCAACCACGGGTGGATCAATTGTTGTTGCCGATGACGGCGTTTTTGAGCGGGATGGGCCTCTTGATGAGTGCGCGGCTCGATCCGAGCCTGGCCATCCTCTACCCTGATACATACCCCGATATCGATGTCCGGCAGGCGGTTTGGATAACCGTGGGCTGTGTCATCTACGGTGCCATTGTGTTAGTGCCATGGGACAGTCTGTTGCGCGCACGGACGCGCATGACGTTGTTCGATTGGTTGGCACACTATCGCTATGCCTGGTTGTCGATGGGATTGTTGCTGATCGTGGCGACGTTCGTATTTGGGTCTGACCCC
>CAIZHO010000587.1 GCA_903932805.1 uncultured Roseiflexaceae bacterium
AAATCCGCCAATGCATACAAGAGTACCAGGAGCATCCCTCCACCCATTGCCGGTAGAACCATCGGGAGCAGGATGTGACGGATTCTACGCGTTGTGGATGCACCAGTAATACGTGCGAGTTCGGAAAGGTGTTGACTCCGACTCTGCAATACCGCAGAGACTGGGAAGTATACGTATGGTGAGAGGCATGCCCCCAGCACAAATGCACTCCCAAACACCCCGAAGATAGCATCAAATGGGAACGCACCAAAGGTGGTAATTTCGTTGCGTACAAGCCATTTTTCGACAATTCCATGCGGCCGCAAAAGGGTCAAAAATGTCAACGCACTGACATAGGGCGGAATCACCAATGGGAGGGCGACAAGTATCCGCCAGAAGCCCCAAAACGGCAGTCTTCCATGTTCAATGAGGAGCGCTTGAGTGGTCCCGATACAACCAGCTATCACCGCCGCAAGGATTGCATACACGATGGTGTTTTGGCCGAGTGTCCAGAGCAGAGCACCATTGATCTGCGACATCCCGCCGATGGCTGCATATCCACGATAGACGGTGTATACCGCTGGGAGTAAGGCGAGCAATGCCGCACATACCGCAATCCACCAGTGCCAAGTAGGAATGCGCGGTGTAGCGTTTTGTGCAGCAGATTCGGTCATCAGGGGATCCCTGCTCCTGCCATCAACGATTGCGCCACGGGGACTTGTGATTCCATTTCAGCGATGGAAAATGCTGCAATCTTTAACCCCAAAAGCGGCGTGACACCTGGTGCGAGCGGGACGGAAGGAATTATGGGATATTCAAAATTCAGCTCTGCAAAGAGCTTTTGTGTGTCTGGTTGCAACAGAAAGTCGACAAAATTCTGTGCATCTGCGGTATTTGGTCCGCCTTTGACGACCGCGGCTGCAGTGGCATTCAGCACGAGGCCCATTTCACCGTCTGCTTGATCCGGGTACACCACACCTACATTATTGTCGCTCGGTTCACGTTTTTGGAGCTCGTAGTAGTAATGATTTACCAGGCCAACGGCAAACTCACCCGATCCAACGGCTTTGCGCACATCGGTGTGACCACCAAAGAACGTTACGTTATTTGCTACCAAGTCGTTCAAAAGGGTTTGAACGACAGTCGGTGATGTACGGGTAATAAGGGTTGCTACGTGCGCTTGCATTGCTCCGTTGGTGGAATTTGCAGCGGCTACACGGCCAGCCCATTTGGGATCAGTAAGTGCCTGGATGGTTGTGGGAGCTTCACTTGGTTGAATTTGGTCAGTGTTGTACATAATCACGCGTGCACGCAAGGTAATAGGTGTCCACATTCCTTCTGGGCTCACATACTGTGGGGGGATATCGCCCAGATTAGGAACAGCGTGTGCTGCGAAAACCCCCTCACGGGCAAGTGCGAGGCTTGTCAGGAAGTTGGTGGTTATATACACATCTGCCTGTGGGGTTTCTTTTTCTTCGAGGATGGTTGCCGCGAGTTCATTGTCTTTCCCGGCTTTGAGAAGAACTGTAACATTGGGATGCTTGCTCATGTATGCATCGATAATTGGTTTAATGAGGGCTTCGCTTCGGCCGCTATACACCACGAGCGTGCGTTTTGCGAGAGTATCCGTGGCTTCATTAGCCATTTCGTTCACTTCGCTAATCGATTGTGTTCCACACGCAGACAAGATCACCAGCAACACAAATGAAGCAACGCGAACATACAGTGGATTCATCATGGACTCCGTAACTTGATTCGTGGAGCATAATAACAGATAAAACACATTTATGTGTTTTAAATCATATTTGCGTGTTCATGTCTCTCTCAGTCACGATGTCGGTATAATATGCATATCCAACAGAAACGGAACGAGATGATATCAGCACATGTACCGGTACAGATCTCAGACGACGAGATTATCAAGGTAGCGCGGCAATTATACGGCATTGATGGCAGTCTGCAACGGTTACCTGGTGAATACGACACGAATGTCAGAATATGGGGTGACAAGCAAGCGGATGTTGTCCTCAAGATCATGCATCCAAGCCGCATACCGAGCTTCATCGAAATGCAAATTGCAGCGTTGCAGCACATTTCGACAGCTGCACCCGCAGTGCCTGTGCAGCGTGTTGTTGCACAGCGTGATGGGTTATTGTGGTCAACCGTAACCATTGGAACGCATTCACATGTTGTCTGGATGTTAACATATCTCGAAGGCACCCTCTTTGCAGAGGCCAACCCGGTTGATGATGCACTTGTTGCACACTTGGGTGAAACGATTGCACGTATCGATCATGGATTACAGCATCTCGCTTTTGACGCGCCTGAGCGAATGCTCGAGTGGGATGTGCTCAATGCGGGGTGGATTCGAGGCTACACCGATGCGTTGGCTGATGAAGGTGAACGGTCTCTAATCACACGTTTAGTGGATCGTTTCGAGTCGCACTATGCGGTACATCGCGAGAGCGTGCGCATCGGGTTGATTCATGGTGATGCGAATGACTATAACTTGATTGTCGGAAAACCCGGGTACCGGACCCGTCGCGTCACTGGTGTGCTCGATTTCGGCGATATGATGCGTACTGCTATCGTCAGCGAACTTGCTATATCGGCAGCCTACATGATGATGCGCCATCCTGATCCCATTGATGCCTTGATGGTGATGACGGCAGCATATCATCGCGTATTTCCTTTGACTGAAGGGGAAGTGGCTGTCCTGTTTGATATGATTTGCATGCGGCTGGCGATTTCGGTGACGGTGTCGGCAATTCGGAAGCGGGAACGTCCGGATGACCCGTATATGGTGGTGAGTGAGGCTCCAGCATGGCGGGTATTGCACGTGTTGGCGAAACAACACCATCGGATGATGCACTATCGCCTGCGTGATGCCTGCGGATTTGTTCCCGTACCGCAGCACAATGCTGTCGTTGAATGGATTTCGCGGCAGCAGAGTGCACCGCTGATTGGTCGTTTGTTGGATCGCCATGAGACTGTTGCACTCGATTTGAGTGTAGGGAGCACCGTATTGGGTGCGGACCCACGTAATGCGACGATGCCCCGATTCGCGCAGGTGATTGAATCATTCATGGATGGGCGCATCGGGATCGGCGGGTATCTTGAGCCACGCATGATTTATACGACGGACCGGTACACTATCGACGGTCGGATCAATGAAGAGCGGCGCACGTTGCACCTTGCCATTGACTTCTGGGGACCGGCGGGCACACCGGTCCATGCCACGTTGCCTGGAACCGTCTATATGCTCGAATACCTCCCCGCGGATTTGGATTATGGCTATCTGACAGTTCTGAAGCACGAAACTGATGATGGCACTCCATTTTTTACCGTGTATGGCCACTTGAGTGATGAGTCAATGCGTACATTGGTCGTTGGCCAACACGTCGCAGTGGGGCAACGGATCGGCAGCTTTGGCATCCCCGATGTAAATGGCAAGTGGCCGACGCATGTACACTTCCAAATTGTGTTGGATTTTATTGACATGGGTCGCGATTTCCCTGGTGTGGGGTATGCTTCGCAGCAATCGGTATGGGCATCGCTGTCACCGAGTCCCAATCTGCTGTTGCGCATGGATGCTGATCGTTTTCCGGCACCACAAAAGCCGCTTGAGTCCACGTTGGCCGAGCGTCGTGAACGGATGGGTGGGAACCTCAGTATCTCGTATAAACGTCCCCTCAAAATCGTCCGCGGTTGGCAACAATACCTCTACGACAGTGAGGGAAGAGCGTACATAGACGCATACAACAATGTGGCGCATGTAGGCCATTGTCATCCCAGAGTTGTCCAAGCGGCGACGGCACAATACGGTTTGCTCAGTACGAATACACGATACCTGAACGACCAAATGCAAGAGTACGCACGACGTCTCTGCGCGACGTTACCAGACGCGCTATCGGTGTGTTACTTTGTGAATTCTGCAAGTGAAGCCAATGAACTCGCGTTGCGAATGATGAAGGCATATACCAAGAGCACGGATATCATTGTGTTGGATGCGGCGTATCATGGGCACACAAACACATTGATTGACATAAGTCCATACAAACATGATGGCCCGGGGGGGACCGGTGCGCCTGATTGGGTCCACACGGCATTCATCCCCGATGATTATCGCGGCCCGTTCAAGCGGCATGATCCGTTGGCTGGCCGCAAATATGCTGATCAAGTCCAATCGGTTATTGCTCGGATTCAATCCGAAGGTCGGACCTTGGGGGGATATATTGCCGAGACGCTTCCGAGTGTTGGTGGTCAAATCGTCTTACCTGCAGGCTACCTGGCCGGTGTCTATGACTATGTTCGGGCAGCCGGTGGTGTCTATATTGCCGATGAAGTCCAGGTTGGTTTTGGACGGATCGGGACCCATTTCTGGGCATTTCAAGCACATGATGTCATCCCGGACATTGTTGTGATGGGCAAACCAATCGGAAACGGCCAGCCCATGGGCGCAGTGGTGACCACACGTGCGATAGCCGATGCATTCAACAACGG
>CAIZHO010000588.1 GCA_903932805.1 uncultured Roseiflexaceae bacterium
GGGGAAAAGGGCCCGCAGCGGCGACCCGGTACCCGGGGGAAATCGCACGCTGCGGGTGACCAGGTCCGGATGCCCTGGCGTCGTCGGTTTCGTCCTCGATCACAACACACACAAACACCCCTCGCTCCAACGCAGCGAGGGGTGTTTGGCGGGTATGCGGCTTAGTCTTCGTCGTTGCCGATGAGCAACGTAAAGCCGAAGCGGTGGCGTCGTCCCAACACTCGGTACTGCTCGAGCGTATCGGGTCCACAGCTGCCCGTGCCTACCCCGCGATGGACGTTGTCGATCGACACCGTGATGAAGTCGTTGGGTACGAGGTCTGTCGTGTGCTTGGCTGCATAGAGTTGCGCTGCCGTATAGCGACTCGCCGAGAAGTGATACAAATCATCGCCGACAATCTTGAGGCGACTGCCACGGCCGTTGTCGAACTGCGTGGTATAAACATCGGTGTGCAAGCCGTGCTCCTGCGGCATGATGTACGGCGTGTAGAACTCATCGACATCCTGCTCGTACATGCCCACCACGGCACCGGCTTTGCGATCTGGGTAGTTTTCCCATGGGCCACGACCCAGCCAGCGGACCGTGCGGTACTGCAGCGGGATGGCAAAGCTCACGCCGACCCGCGGCATATCGACCATATCCTCACCCAATTTGATGTACTGCTCGATATGCAGGCTCCCGTCGCCGTTGAGCGAGAAAGTCTGCGTGTGGCGCAAATCTGCCGCATTGCCACGGCCACTGCCCCGATACGTAAAGCTCAACCGTGCACCAATCTGATCGATGTCGGTCAGGGTCATCGAGATCCGGTCGAGACCCTTATCGAGCCAACCCGGCAAGAGTTTGGACGGGTGATCGGGCCACAACTTCAGCCCGTCGTTGTCGATAGCAGCGCGCCAAATGCTCAATGTGGGACCTGCACTGATGAAGTTACGGCGTGGTGTTCCGTATGACACCAAATCGCCGGTGAGTGCATTGAAGCGTGCCTTGACGCGACCAGCCTGGATGACGATTTCCTCGGGGTCGCGCTTGACGCGCCCACCGCGGTTCCGTTCATGCCCTTTGATAGCTTGTTGGGCGACATGCTGGTCCCATGCGACTTCGTGCCGGATGGGGCTGTACTCGGTCGAACGGCGTTTGCGGAACCGGAAGGTCACCGTCACCAGCTGATGCGGGTGCGACACGACAGCAGCCGGGACCGCTGGGATGTGTACTTCGCGGGTGGTCTGTGGCTCGAGGCCACGCACGTTGACCACACCCTCCAAAATATCGACGCCGTCCACCGCAATGGTGTATTCGCCGCTCAGATCATCGAGATTCGTAAAGGAGCGCCGATTGCTGATCCGATAGGTCCCGGCGGTACCCAAAATAGGGTGGATCGTGACCGGTCGGGCCAAATACTTGAGCTCGTTGAGTGCCGGGTGTGGTGTTCGATCAGGCCAAACCAATCCATCGGCACAGAAGTTTGCATCGTTTTTGACATCACCAAAGTCACCACCATAGCCCCAGTATGCCCGCCCGTCGGGGGTGGTTTTGCGCAGGCCATGATCGACCCACTCCCATATGAAGCCACCCTGTAGGCCCGGCAATTCAAACGCTGCATAGTACTCGGCCAACGTGCCGTTGCTATTGCCCATGGCGTGCGAGTACTCACACAAAATCAACGGTCGCGGATCATGGGCACCTTCTGCCGACCAGTCCACGATGCTTTCGATCGATGCATACATCGGGCAAATCAAATCGGTCGCCAAGTGGCCTTGGTCCCAATCATTGCCGAATTCGCGGGCAATCGCCCCTTCGTAATGCAAGACGCGGGTCGGGTCTGTGGCACGCGTCCAGCCTGCTGCGGCATCGTGGTTGGGTCCGTAGCCGCTTTCGTTACCGAGTGACCAGGCAATAATGCATGGGTGGTTTTTGTCGCGTTCGACCATGTTGCGCATCCGGTCGACAAACGCCTCGGTGTAGCGTGGGTCACGACAGATATCCATTGCATAGGCGTGTGATTCGATGTTGGCTTCGTCGATGACAAACAGCCCGTATTCGTCACACAAATCGTAGAACACCGGATCGTTGGGGTAGTGCGAACAACGGACTGCGTTGATATTGTGTTGCTTCATCAACACGATGTCCTGGAGCATCGCTTCGCGGCTGATGACGCGCCCGGTGGTGTCGTCGAACTCGTGCCGATTGACCCCATTGATGCGCACGGCGCGATTGTTGATAAGGAGCTGGCGCTTGGCAATCTTGACATCGCGAAATCCCGTGCGGACCGCATAGTACTCATCACCAGATTGCGTATGGAAGGTCACCAGCACCGTGTACAGGTTGGGGTCCTCGTTGGACCACACATCGACCCGCTTGAAGAAATGCGTAAACGTCGATACGTCCACGGCGTTGTTGCGGGCACCCCACTTGTCACGTCCTACCGTGGGCTTTTGGTGCATTGGTTCATCGAGGCAGGGCTTGTTGTCTGGCCCATACACCTGCACACTGACGCTCCAGTCGGTGCGAATGTCGCCCGGCTGATTGGCATAGGTCGTGACTGTGAGGGTGCCGCCCTTGTAGATGTCGTCGGGCTGTGCGATGACCGAAATGTCACGCAAATACGGCATTGTGGTGCTGTACAACAGGACTTCTCGGGGGATCCCAGCATGCCACCATTGATCTTGGTCTTCGATAAATGTCGCATCGCTCCAGCGCACCACGACCGCCATCAACGTGTGTGTCTTGCCCGGTGTTACCAGGGCCGTGATGTCGAATTCTGCCGGTGTACGCGAATCTTTGGCCATACCCACTGCCACACCATCGACATAGACACACAGCATCCCTTCGACCCCACCGAAGTGGACGATGACGCGCCGGCTCTGCCAATCGGTGGGGATCGTTATCGGGCGCTGATAAACACCGGTTGGGTTTTCGTTGGGTACAACGGGCGGTGCGCTGTCGAACGGCATTTTGATGTTGAGGTACTGTGGCTGTGCAAACCCCTGCATCGTCCACAATCCGGGCACGGTGACGCGCTGCCACTGCGCTGCAGCGACTGCCGCAGGAGTCGTTGCCGCGGGTGTGGGGAACAGGGCAAAATCCCATTCGCCGTTGAGTGATTGCACCCAGCGTGAATGTGCTCGGTCCCCGCGACGTGCTGCTTCTGCATCGGCATAGGGATACAGCGTTGCATGCGGCGCAAGCCGATTCAACCCGGTCAAACTCGGATTCTGCCACGCCGGTGCATTGCCGACATACAACATATCAAGGGAATGAAGGGAAGTGTGGTCTACCATCTCAGTGTTCTCCTGTATCCATGTGCGCACTGTGTATTGTTAGCGAGCTCGGAAGTTCAATCCGAGGATGCTCATGAACAGACTCGTGAATCCTACTTGCCCCGCCAAAATCAACGCGACAGCTCCGACAATCGTCTGACGGGCACTCTGCGACGGATCAAGCGCCGCAAAGCCGATGCTCTGCCACCCGACAAACACCCGTGCAATCACAGCCACGCCTACAATGAACAAAACCAGCCCGGTCAACAGACCGGCTTCGAGCGTCAGATTGGCATTGATCTTGGCGAACCGTGCTGATTCGGGCAACAAGCCACTCGCAATCATATACTTTTTGGCGAGCATACCAAAGAGGGCGAGTTGCACACCAAACAACAACACCGCCGCGGCGACCGTCAACGTATTGATGTCGAGCTCGATTGCCCCGAGACGCTGTGCGCCTGGCAACAACCAGAGCATGACTGCAGCCCCAAGCAGCGCCAGAACAATACCCGGCGTGAGGAGGACCCAGTTGGGTGCATATGCCAGCATGAAGCGCAAATGCCGCCAACCGTCGCGCCAGGTGCGCAGATGCGGCGGTCGTGAGCGTCCGTCTTTGTACAGGGTAATGGGCACCTCATCGATGCGCATGCCAAACAACGCTGCTTTGATGACCATTTCGCTGGCGTATTCCATCCCGCTGGTTTGGAGCTTCATGGCCGTCCATGCATCTTTGGTGAATGCACGCAAGCCGCAATGAAAGTCGCCCACGCTGCTCCCGAACAGCGTCCGTCCCAACCAACTGAGCACTGGATTACCGAGCCATTGGTGCAACCAGGGCATCGCGTTGGGCATAATACGCCCCGCGAAGCGATTGCCCATCACCACATCAGCTCCGTTGCGCAACCGCTCGAGGAACGGGTCAATGGCTGCCATGTCGTAGCTGTCGTCCGCATCCCCCATCACCACATAGGGTGCCCGGGCGGCACTGATACCCCCGTGCAAGGCCGCACCATAGCCACGTTGCGGTACCGGCACGACCGTAGCACCCTCGGCGATTGCAATTGCCTGCGAGCCATCGGTGCTGCCGTTGTCGGCCACGATGATTTCGCCATTTATGCCCTGCCGCACCAGCCCCGCCGCTGTTTTGCGGATGACCGTCGCCAACGTCTCGGCTTCGTTGAGGCACGGTATAACAATCGTAACCACAGGCGCTGTCATTGCAGCCTCCTCAACAACACCAGTGTGCGGTGATTGCATCGTTCCAGTGTCCTCATAGTATACCGGTATCTGTAAGAATTAACGAACCAAAATCTTAACGATTATCGCCTTCGCCAGCAATCGTGTTGCGTTCGAGTCGATCGTAGAGCTTGGTCAAGTTCGCGCTGGCGACGTCTTCGAGGGTCAGATCGAGTTCGGTGCAGATTTGGGCGAGGTACCAAAGCACATCACCGAGTTCGTATTTGAGCGCTTCGCGGTCTGCATCGCTGATAACGCCTGCACGATCGCGGAAGATTTTTTTGATTTTGCCGGCGACTTCACCCGCTTCGTTGGTTAACCCAAGCGTCGGGTAGACAATCGCATGGTCGGTGTGAATCAAGCTCCACGTCTTGCGAGAGGCAGTTTGGTAGGCGTTGAGTGTATCGACGTGCATACAAACCTCTTAATGTATGTGTGGCGCGGACGGCGGGGATCGAACCCACGACCAACGGTTTAGAAGACCGCTGCTCTAATCCACTGAGCTACGCCCGCATTGGTGCGTTTTTGCATGATAACATATAATATTTTTTCATGATTTCTGATTTTTTTGCAAAATCCACAAAAACGCGTCAATCGGTATTGATTGACGCTGTTCCGGAGAAATGTGAGAGGTATTGAGAGGTTTTCGCAACCTCCTGACAGCATTTGCACCCTAAGATACACACGTTCACACGCCGTGGAGGGTGTTTGTATGGCACGCCAGCTCAATTCTCGTATCGAAGGGCTCTACCGACTCAACCCAGCCGAGCGCCGTCAACGCCTGGCCGACGCAATGCATCCGTACGTGTTTGACGCCAGTCGCGTCGCTGGTGGGGTGTTGGGTGAGGATCGAGCCGACAAAATGATAGAAAATGTCGTGGGCACATTCGAATTACCATTCGGAATTGCCACGAATTTCACCATAAACGGACACGATTATCTGGTGCCAATGGTCGTCGAAGAACCGTCAATTGTGGCCGGTGCGAGTTATGCAGCGCGGATGGCTCGTGCCAGTGGCGGGTTCACCGCCTGCCACGACGAGCCCTTGATGATTGGCCAAGTACAACTGATTGGTGTCCCCGACGTGCAGGCCGCCCGCACTGCCATTCTGGCAAGCCAACTCGAGCTGCTCGAGCGCGCCAATGCCCAGAGTATGAGCATGGTGAACCGTGGTGGTGGCGCGCGTGCCGTCGAGGTGCATCAGTTCGACGAATCCCCGATGGGTCCGATGCTGGTCGTCCACATCATCGTGGATTGCCGCGACGCCATGGGGGCCAACGCCGTCAACAGCATGTGCGAGGCCATAGCGCCGCTGCTCGAGGCTGCTAGTGGTGGCCGTGCGATGTTGCGCATCTTGTCGAACTTGACCGATCGGCGCACTGCCACCGCACGGACGCGCATCAGCCCCGATGCGCTGACCCGTGACGGCATTGATGGTCACGAAGTCATCGAGCGCATTCTGTGGGCACACGCCTTTGCGGTCGTTGACCCCTATCGGGCAACCACCCACAACAAGGGCATCATGAACGGGATCGATCCGGTCATTGTCGCCACCGGCAATGATTGGCGTGCGGTCGAAGCCGGTGCACATGCATGGGCGGCACGCACGGGGCGTTACTTGTCGATGAGCAATTGGTCACGCGACAGCGCGGGGTACCTGTGTGGTGAGCTCACGTTGCCGCTGGCGGTGGGCATCGTCGGTGGGGCGACACGGGTGCACCCCGCAGCACGAGCAGCACTCGACATCTTGGGGGTGACGAGTGCCGGCGAACTCGCCGAGGTCTGTGTCTGTGCCGGGCTTGCGTCGAACTTGGCCGCAATGCGTGCTTTGGCGACCGAGGGGATCCAACGTGGGCACATGTCGCTCCATGCGCGCCAGATTGCGCTGGCTGCCGGGGCCGAAGGCGACGAAGTGGCCGTCATCGCCCAACAGATGATCGACCGCGCCCACATCAAACCAGCCGCAGCTGAGCAGCTGTTGGCCGCGTTGCGTGGCACCTTGACCGAAGCATAGTCAGCGCCGCGGCGCATTGTATATACGAGGATCCAATCTATGAAGCCCAATCGACCGGTCGGCCTGGTAGGCTATGGGGCATACATCCCACGCTACCGTATCGCCGCCAAAGAGATATCGCGGGTCTGGACCGATGGCCACGGCGGCGTGCCCGTGGTCGCCAAGAGTGTGCCCGGGCCCGACGAAGATGTCATCACCATGTCGCTCGAGGCCGGTCGCAACGCCGTTGCCCGTGCCGGCATCGATGCCAACGACCTGAGTGCCGTCTGGATCGGAAGCGAATCGCATCCGTACAGCGTCAAACCATCGGGCACGGTGGTGGCCGAGGCACTGGGGGTGACGCCCTTTGTGAGCACGGCAGACTTCGAGTTTGCCTGCAAAGCGGGCACCGAGGCGATGACGGCAGGGATGGGTATGGTGGGCAGTGGGATGGCCAATTATGTGCTTGCCATCGGTGCCGACACGGCCCAGGGTCGGCCGGGCGATGCCCTCGAGTACACGGCAGCCGCCGGTGCCGCCGCGGTCATCATCGGGCCTGCCGAGCAGAGTGTGGCGGTCATCGAAGAGACGATTTCGTACGTCAGCGACGTTCCCGACTTCTTCCGCCGCGCGGATCGGCCGTACCCCGTGCACGGCAATCGCTTCACGGGGGAGCCGGCCTACTTCCAACAGGTGCGTAGCGCCAGCGCGGCGTTGCTGGCCAAACTGGGCATGACCCCCAAAGATTTCACCTATGCAGTCTTTCATCAGCCCAACGCGCGCTTCCCCCAGGTCGTCGCCAAGCAGCTGGGGTTCACCCCCGAGCAGTTGGCACCGGGGCTGTTGGCAGGGAGCATCGGCAATACCTACTCGGCGGCCGCCATCCTCGGGTTGTGTGCCACGCTCGATGTCGCCAAGCCGGGTGATGTCATCTTGATGACCAGCTACGGGTCGGGGTCGGGTGCCGACGCCTATGTATTGCGGGTCACCGATGCGATTACGACGCGCCGGGCCATGGCACCCCTGACCGAACGCTACCTCTCGCGTGAGCAGATGATCGACTACGCCGTCTATGCAAAATGGCGCAATAAATTGGTAATGGGGTAAGGGTATGCGACCTGTATATATCGCCGGCATCGGCCAGACATCGATTGCTGAGCATTGGGACAAAACCGCACAAGATCTCGCACACGACGCTGCCAGCCAGGCACTGCACGGCTACACCGGCTCGATTGGGGCGGTCTATGTAGCCAACGCACTGAGTGCTGCGCTGGGCAATCAGAGCAATCTGGCCCCGGCTGTGGCGGCAGGATTGGGGTTGCGTGGGGTCGAGACGTTGACGATTGAAGCCGGCGGGGCTGCTGGCGGCATGGCCATCCGCCAGGCACAGCTCGCGGTGGCTGCAGGGGTGGTCGATGCAGTGCTGGTCGTCGGAGTCGAAAAGGTCTCGGATGTGTTGGATGAGCGCCGCGAAGCGGCCTTGGCACTGAGTATGGATGCCGATTGGGAGGCCTTCCACGGGGTCACCGTGACCGCCCAGTGGGCCATGCTGATGCGCTCGTATATGCACAGCTACGCACTCGGGGCACAGGCGTTTGCGCCGTTCCCCGTTAATGCGCATGCCAACGGCGTGCACAACAAACACGCGCTGTATCGGTTCGCCATCAATGCCGACAAATACCAAAGCGCTGCGGCGGTTGCTGCTCCGCTCGGATTGCTCGACTGTTCGACCGAGGCCGACGGGGCAGCTGCGGTGCTCATCAGTGCCACGCCACCGGTAGCGGGTGCCGTGATCCGCATCGCCGGGTCGGCGGTTGCCAGCGACACGGTGGCATTGCATGCCTGGGCTGATCTGCTGCAGCTCGATGCGGTGCGTTGGTCATTCGAGCGGGCCATGGCGCAGGCTGGGGTCGAGCGGTCGGATGTCGATGTGTTTGAATTGACGGACCCACACGCCATCGCAGCCATCCTCGCGTTTGAGGCGATGGGCTATGCGGCAGCGGGTACGGGCCATTTGCTGGGGAGCAGCGGCGCTATCCGCCCTGACGGGAGCACACCCGTGGCACTCGCCGGTGGCTGCAAGGCCCGCGGGAATCTGCTGGGAGCCTTGGGCGTGCTCCAGATTGTCGAACTGACGCAGCAGTTGCAGGGCAGCGCGCCGACGCAGGTCGCCGATGCGCGGGTCGGGCTGGCACAGTGCATGTCGGGTATCGGCAGCACGGTGGCGACGCATATTCTGGTACGTGACGCATAACCACAGACACACGGGAGTGAGGAATAGATGGAACTGGCTCGACATTGGCGCCAACGCAACGCCCGCTACCGGCTCGAAGGGAGCCGCCACCGCACCACGGGTACGGTGTCATTCCCCGCTGATCACGGCACAGACGAAGAACCATTCTGCCTGTCGGGGCGCGGCAGCGTGCTGACCTACGCCGTCGTGCATGCCCCGAGCACCGGCCACGAAGCAGAGTCGCCCTACATCGTGGCGATTATTGCACTCGTCGAGGGGCCACGGATTACCGCGCAGCTGACCGATGTGGCGAGCGGTGAGGTGACGATGGGTATGCAGGTCGAAATGGTGACGCGGCTGATGGCCGATACGGGACCCGATGGACTGCTCTTGTACGCATACAAGTTCCGACCGGTATTGTAGAAACACGAAAAACCACCCCCCGCCACGGGAAACCGCGGCGGGGGGTGGTGCGTTGGGTCTAACTACATGCTCCGCATCACGCCGACGACCCGGCCTTGGATGCGGACGTTGTTGGCAGCGACGTAGATCGGATCCATGGTGACATTGGCGGGTTGCAAGCGCACCTTGTCGCCCTCTTTGTAGAAGCGCTTGAGGGTCACCGAGTTGTCCGAGATGATCCGCACGGCCACCATGTCGCCTTGTTGGGCTGTCTCTTGGTAGCGGAGCAGGACAATGTCGCCGTCGGCAATCAGGGCGTCGACCATCGAATAGCCACGCACCTTGAGGGCATAGACGTTGGCCAGCTTGTTGCCGGGAACGACCTCGGGTGGCACGTCGATGAACTCGGTAGTGCCGCTGCTCAGATCCTCGGGGTCGGGCAAGGGTGAACCAGCAGTGATGGTGCCCAAGAAGGGCACCTGGTTGGCGTTGGCCTCGAAGGCTGCCTCGATCTTGGAGATCGAAATCCCCCGTGAGACCTTGCCTTCGCGACGCAACATGCCGCGTTGCTCGAGGATGTTGAGGTTGTAGACAACCACCGATGTCGACGAAATCCCCAGGTCCTCTTGGATCTGACGGATAGCCGGTGGATAGTTGTGCTGATCGACGAATTGTTCGATGTAGCCCAGGATTTCGCGTTGGCGATTTGATAAGGATGGTTGTGGTTGCACGCAGTCGTCCTTTGGTCCATGTTGCCATGCGAATATATGTTCGATAGAACTTATGTTTCATTATACCGACGTACTACATATTGTCAAGCTGTTTTTGGGGCGATCTGCAGTGCGATAGAGCGTGTCACGCAGAACCCCGACCAGCCTGCTCAATACCCACCCTTGCGCACGCGGTTGTGCAAGCGAAAAATCATGCATATCTCTGACAGATAACAAATGTTTTGTATCTCTATAAAGAAGAAAAAGCAATTGTCGATTGTTGGGCGTCGACCGCCGCACTGGGCGCTGTGGCTGTGCGGGGAATGCCGGTAACCCGCGGGCAGACCTGCGCGCGTGGCACTGGGGACGACGGTGGTCGGTGGCAGCGGTGACGTATGGA
>CAIZHO010000589.1 GCA_903932805.1 uncultured Roseiflexaceae bacterium
AAAGAACCAGAGTACGGCAAAGATCCACATGCCGGCCGAGACGTGGACGATTTTGCGGGTGATGTCTGTAGGTACCGCATACCGACGATGGAGCACCTCGGCACAGACGAGCAGCCCGCCCGCATAGAGATACGAACAGAGCAAGCCGATCAAGTCATAGGTCATGTCTGTTGCTCCTTTGTGCGTGCGCAAACCGTGCCGGGGGGCAGGCCAAGCGCAGCGATTTGCCACTGCAGATGGCTCACCGATCCGGTCGTGTAGTACGCCGTCTGGCCACGTTCGTGGATGGATGCCCCGTGCGCAAGGGATAAGCGGATAGCCTGTTGAGCGACGGCAGGGGCGGGGTCGATAATGGTTATCCCTGGCGCAGCATCTGCAATGGCTGCGCGGAGAAATGGGTAGTGCGTGCACCCCAGCACGAGCACATCCGCACCAGCGGCGACGAGCGGGGCGACGTGGCTGGCTACGGCCTGCCGGACCGATGGTGAATCGACATCGCCTGCCTCGACGAATTCGACCAATCCATGGCAGGGTTGGCCGACGACCGTAAGGTGTGGCGCATGGGCGTGGGTTACGTCGGCGAGGAGTTGTCCTTGGAGTGTCGCGGCAGTTGCCATAACGCCGATGACCCCACTGACGCTTTGTTGCGCGGCGGGTTTGACGGCAGGCACCATCCCCACAAACGGGATGTCGGGGTAGCGCGCGCGCATGGCGCTGAGGGCGACAGCACTGGCCGTATTGCAGGCGACGACCACCGGTATGGCGCCCTGTGCGACGAGCCAATCAGCGCAGTCCAATGCGATGGCGCGGATGTCGTCTGGTGAACGGTCGCCATACGGCACGTGTGCCTGATCGGCGAGGTAGAGAATATCGACATCGGGGGCGATTGCACGTACTGCGAGAAGGACGCTCGCACCGCCGATACCACTGTCGTAGATCGCAATCATCTGCTGTGTACCCGTATGCCCGCGCTGCGCGTGGGTCGGTTAGCCCTTGAGGTGTGCATCGCGCCACGCGACGAGTTTGGTGTATGTGTGCTGGTCGTACGGATGACCGCTCCCCATGATGAAGTGGGTCGCGCCGGCCTTGAGGTACGCGTCGCATTGATCGAGTTCGTCGAACCCAATGGTGACAGAGCGCTCGATATCGGCAGGATTGCGACCGACCTGGGCACACCAGTCATTGAGGACGGCGTTTTTGTGGGCGTATGTTTCGGGCGGGCCAAAGCCGTTCCAGATGTTGGCGTGCTGCGCGGTCAGTTTGAGGGTGACCTTTTCGCCGCCGCCACCAACCAAAATGGGGATGTCGCGGGTGGGCTTGGGGACTTCGCGCTCCCAGAATTCACGGAATTTGGGCAAATTCTGGCCGAGCGCACGCAGACGATCACCGGCGGTACCGAATTCGTACCCGTATTCGGTATAGTCACGCTCGAACCACCCTGCACCGATACCTAATATGTAGCGGCCGTTGCTGATGTGGTCGAGCGTTTTGCTCATGTGGGCGAGCAAGCGTGGATTGCGGTAGCTATTGCA
>CAIZHO010000590.1 GCA_903932805.1 uncultured Roseiflexaceae bacterium
GACGATTACGTGACCAAGCCGATCCGCATCCACGAGCTCGAGGCACGCATCAGAGCACAGATTCGACGCCGGCCCAGCGAAGAGCCATCGCATCACGACGATGACACGTTGTATGTCGACCCACGGACCCGAACGGTTGTGGTCAACGGACGCAGCGTGAAGTTGACCCCGTCGGAGTTTCATATTTTGACGGTGCTGATGACGCGCCCGACGCAGTTGGTCAGCCGGCGCGAGTTGGTCGAGAGTTTGTACCCAAATGTCGAATACACGGGCGGTTTTCGCGTGCTTGATGTGCATATTTCGAATATCCGGAGCAAACTGACATCATCGACCAATCCAGCCTCAGACATCATCACGTCGGTATACGGGGTGGGCTATGTCTATAACGGAGTGAAACCACGGGTGTGAAGCAGCTACGTTTTCGCTCCATCATCATAGCCTGCATGATTTCGCTGGTGAGTATCCTGGCGACAACGCTGGGCTTTGTGTATTCGACCGAGGAGCTGGCACGAGGCTATTTTCGGCCGTTGCAGGTGGCGCATTACTCACTGCTTTTGCAGAACTACTACCGTGAGGGCGGCACCGACAACCGTCTCGAAACGGTATTCCGGTCGACCGACATTGCGCCTCCCGTCGTTACCAAGGCCATGATCATTACCGATGATGCAGGGCGGGTGTTATATGGCACACGGAGCGACGGTGAGAAAATCGATTTGCAGGCATACGCAGAGAAATACCCGATCGTCATTACCCTCACCAAGCAACTATGGATGGTCTATCCACAAACTGCAGTGCATCAATTTGGGCAGTTGTTGCTCCAAGGGAGATACACCTGGATTCTCGTGTTGATTCTCATTGTCTTGCTCATTTCGGCATATTTCGGTATCCGTGTGGCGTTCCAGTTCGAATCATTGATGCGCCGTGCGCGTGACCGCGGTGATCGCATCGACGAACGCCGCGACGACAACTTCTCGCGGGAAGTCATTGCCTATATCAGTTCGATCCGGCAAGAGCCGATGTCAACCACTGAACATATCGAAAAACTCAAACAGTTCAATGCAACGATTGCACACGAGTTACGCAATCAACTCAACACTATTTCGGTTGCGGTCGAGCTCTTGCAGTACCGTCGCGACGGCACTTCGGACAAAACGTTTACGATTTTGATGAACGAAATCAAGCACATCAATCGTCTGGTCAACGACCTCCATCTGCTCTCGTTGGTCGAAATCCAAAAACTCGCGATTACCCCCCACCCCATGCCGATGCACGCAGTGCTCGGGGACATCGTCGACGCGGCACGTGCGCGTTCGGAGCCCACGGTACTGCACTATGACGTCACTGACGATGCACAGTCGATATCTGCCTACATCGACGAAGAGCGCTTCAGACAGGCAGTCGACAACCTCATCGACAACGCGGTCCGTCACAGCAACACCGACGATGTCGTCTTGGTGACACTCCGGTGCAGCGATGACGAATGTGTCATCAGCGTGCAGGATCACGGCACGGGCATCCCGGCTGGCGAAATCGAATACCTGTTCCACCGCTTCTATCGAGCCAGCAACGCCCGCGGCAAAGGGTCGGGGCTCGGCTTGGCAATCGCCCAAGAAATCATCCACGGGCACTGTGGATCGATTCACATCCGCAGTACGCTTGATGTCGGCACAGCCATCGAAATCCGCCTCCCGCTGGCAACAAATCCAACCTAGCGCACATTGCCGCGCACGAACACTCATTCAGCACAGCCGGATGGATTCTGTGCGCAACCCCAGTATCAGCGCCCATACTATTGGCATCGGCGAAACAGCCGAGTGGCTGACGGCATATCTGACATCACTGGGGTTCGCTACCGCTGCCTACTCCACTGCTGGTTGGCCCATGATTGCCGGTCGCACCACTTGCCCAACGGTCCGGTGCGTTTTGCCCACAGCTCACTCAACCCCAAAACTCGTTGATTACTCGAAACCAGACGGACGACAATATGTCGTCCGTCTGTGTGGCTATGATTGCATGGTCGCGTTCACCGCAGCAAACTCAAGACCCCATGTAGGTACCATCGGCGTATTTGACACGGGTGGGCTTTTGATCTGTCCATCCATACCCCCAACACCAGACACTCCCGTTGCGTGCAACAAAACAGCTACTATACCGTCCAGACTCTAGATTGACAACATTATTAACGATGTCTTGACCTTCAACGGTGCGCAGAGGCAGATATGCATGCTGATTAGCACAACCACTCCAATAATCACAGTCTCCGTACCAATTCAATCCACTCCCTGATCTATTGTAATAATTTGAACCAGCACAATAGACCATGGTCGAGCGAACAGCACAAATAAACCCATCACCGATACTCACGTCGGTGATGCCTCCTTGCATATACTGACCATTGCCCAACTGTGCATACGTCGGATAATTCGTACTTGTTGTAGACCAATTTGCCAATTGTCCTGAGCTGTTGTCACCCCAACACTGGAGATAGCCAGATTTGAGCGCACACATATTCCCGTAGCCTGCATATATCGTTTGGGAGCCATTTGCATAGGGATGCTTTGTGGCTGCGGTGTAGTTATAATAATACTCATAGCATGAAATGATACACGTGTAACCGTCTCC
>CAIZHO010000591.1 GCA_903932805.1 uncultured Roseiflexaceae bacterium
CCCCGTGTACACAGGGAGCGTGGCGCAATCCATTCTTGGGTGCGTCGGGCGTAGGTCAACGAGAAAGCATGCCGTTGCGTGTCACGGGCTCTGTGTTTATTTCGAGAACGATACCGCGCGCGGGCCTTTTGCACTTGCTGCGAGTTCGACGAAGACGACGTCGGACACGGCGATTTGTGTGCGCTGTTGTGCAAACAGCGACGCATGGACATATGCATCGATTGTTGTTTCGTCGATACGAACAAACAGATACTGCCAGCTTGGGTCAATCCGTATGATGGTCGCTTGGACAACACCGGCAGGCAACGCGCCGCGATGCGGGTGACGCGTTGTGCTTGCAGAGCCATCACCGCTGCGATAGGTGTTCCGTGCAGGTTGAGGGATCACCGCTGAGCCGATTCGACCTGCAGCGGTAACGTCTTGTGGGCATACCGATCCTTCTCTGCCGGCGTCTGTCTGCAACCCTTTGATGGCTCTGCGGCGCAGTGGGCATCGTACGGGCTCGTTGGTGAAGCCTTTGCTGGCATAAAATTCCTGTTCACCAGCACTAAACTCAAAGAATCCACCGCAGTCGCGACACGGCACCGTTTTGTCAATATACGTCATGATTGTTCCTTCATACTTCATTCAATGATGAGCGAGCGAGAGTATGCGACGGTGTCGCACGCTCTAACAGGAGTTGCCACCCTGGTACTATGTGTTCTGAGGGGATGCGCCATCGGTGTTTGGGCCATGCTGCGATGCAGCGGTCACGATACTGCTGGCCGGATGTCGCCCGTATCCAATGCTCGTAGTGGATGACCCACGAAATGAGTTGGTTGTAGGCATCGTCGTGAGTCGCATGCGGTTCGCTGGCGATGTCTACATCATCTGGCAGATGTGGGTGCGCAGTGGCTGATGGATGGCGAATCACACGTGGAGCATATTCGAAGCGGTCGAGAAAAACCCCGCCAATCTCCTCCCAGCCCACATAGATACCGAATGCCCACAAACACAGCTTCGCACCGCGGTCTGCAGGCGTACAGTAGAGTGAACTACCCAATTGTGGGTTCTGTGGGCGGATCCGCTCGAGTCCATACGCACACAGTTGATTGCCGTGCTCGGCGCGAATATCACACCCAAACAACCAGCACTGCTGTGCAAGTAAGCGCATCGCATGCTGCTGTTCAGTCTTCGTCAAACAGACGGGAAAGTTCGTTTTCTGGACCTGCGGTCGTCTCGCCATGGGAAGTTCATTCTATTCAGACTGTGCACGAGACACAGTGACTACAGTCCGGACCTATGCGTTACGTTGTCGCATCGCTGCCACGTTGTGGCGAGACGGTTACGACTCCTCTTCTTCTCCGTCATCAGGAATCATCCAATCGCCGAACGGATCAGGGTATGCCAGCCATGTCTGCGGTCCGGCGGTGTACTCTTCGTCAGTCAGCAGACACGCATCGAGAGACTGCGTCAGTCCACCGACATCGAGATGCATACCAATGATGACGAGTTCTTGGCGGCGATCCCCCCATGGTTCGACCCAATCGGCGTGGATGGCGGTCTGACTTTCGAGATCATCTGGCCAATCGCTCTTGTCGATACTCGCCCACCAAAAACCGCCGGGTTCTGTGTGTGCAAGCCCACCCGCTTGCGACCAGATGCCGACCGCATCGAGACGCGTTGCGAGCCAGAACAAGCCTTTGGAGCGCAACACCTCGCCCCAATCCTCGGCCATGAAATCCCACAGCCGCTGCGGGTGGAACGGTCGACGGGCCCGATAGACGAAGCTCCCGATACCGTATTCCTCGGTTTCGGGGATATGTTCCCCGCGGAGCTCTTTGAGCCATCCGGGTGCTGCTGCAGCTGCGTCGAAGTCGAACAGTCCCGTATTGAGAATCGCCTGCACATCTATTGCGCACCGTTCTGCGCGCATGATGCGTGCATCTGGGTTCAAACGCACAATGGCGGCTTCGAGACGACCAAGTTCATCGGGCGTTGCAGCATCGATTTTGTTGATGATGATGACATTGGCGAATTCGATTTGGTCGATGAGCAGGTCGACGACATTTCGCTCATCCTGCTCGTCAACAGCCACTCCCCGTGTGCGCAAATCATCGAGTGACACAAACTCGCGGAAGAACGAACCCGCATCGACCACCGTCACCATCGTATCGAGTCGGGCGATATCCCCGAGGCTGACCCCGTCTTCGTCTTCGAAGGTGAATGTCTCGGCGACAGGGAGTGGTTCTGAAATACCGGTTGATTCGATGATCAGGTAATCAAAGCGCTGTTCGCGGGCCAACCGTGTCACCTCGATAAGCAAATCCTCGCGCAAAGTGCAACATATACAGCCGTTGCTCATCTCGACGAGCTGTTCGTCGACACGATGTAATGCTGCACCACCACGACGCACCAACTGGGCATCGATGTTGACCTCGCTCATATCGTTGACAATCACGGCCACGCGGAGCCCATGGCGATGATTGAGGATATGATTCAACAACGTCGTTTTGCCGGCCCCCAAAAAGCCCGACAGTACCGTGACCGGTAGCGGGGTGATCGCTTGTGGGTGCATGTTATTTGCCCTCACGGGGACAGCGTGCAGCACCATCCGTCGCCAACTCAGCCGCCGTCCCAAGCAATTGATTGAAGCACTCACGGCGGTAATAGGTCTTGTTTGCACGATGCGGATCCATCACGACCATCATCTCGCGGTCGTTGAGGATGCGTGAGCCGCAATGGCTACAGTCGCGATTGGTGGCTTTGCCGGTCTTGTCACGTGCAGTGACGTCTGTCTTTGATTTGCCTTTGATCTCACGCGCCATAGTACCCCCTGAACACTGTACATGATATTGATAGTAACTATCAATATCAATGATACTCACTATCAATACCAATGTCAAGTGGTGTAACGAGGCAGCGTTCTGTGGCAGCAGATCGCGCGAATTCTGTCATACTAGTGCCAACGAGACGGAGGAATGACTATGCAACACACTATGAGCGACCCGCTCGGCCTACGCGCGGAGTTCCCCATCACCGAGAGCTGGAACTACTTGAACTGTGCGGCGATAGCGCCGTTGAGTCATGCCGCTCGCAACGCAGGAATAGCCTTCATGGACGAGCGCATGTATGAACCGTGGCCGGATCCTGCGCCGATGGGGCTGATCCGGCTTCGACAGCGGAAGGACCGGGTGCGGACGGCGTTTGCCAAACTCATCGGTGCACAGCCCGGCGAAATCGGGTTGGTCGAGTCGACCAGCGCCGGCGAAAACATCGTGGCCCGGGCACTCGACCTCAAACCGGGCGACGAAATCGTCGTCGACGCATTGCACTTCGAGTCGAGCTATCTGCTGTATCGCCAGCTCGCGCAGAGCCATGGCATTGTGATGCGTGTCGTCGCCCACAAAGACGGCATAATCGACCCCGAAGACATCGCGGCAGTCTGTGGGCAAAAGACGCGGTTGGTGTCATTGTCATGGGTGTCGAACCGCAATGGATTCCGCCACGATGTGGCCCAAATAGCCGCCATTGCACATGCCCATGGTGCGTATTGTTATGTCGATGCGATCCAGGCGGTGGGCACATTTGTGATTGATGTGGCGGCAGCTGACATCGACTTCTTGGCATGTGGGAGCTACAAGTGGCTGTATGCCAACTTTGGGGTGTCGTTTTTGTATGTAAAGCATAACCTGCTCGATCGGATACCGTCGGACCGGTTCGGGCATACCCATGTGGCATCGGCGACCGACGATCTGCAGTTTACGGTCAAAAGCGACGCCAGCAAGTACGAATACGCGGCGATTGCGCATACCTCGGTGGCACAGCTCGAAGGTGCGTTGAGCCTGTTTGAACGGGTGGGTATCGCAGCCATCGAACAGCATGGGTTGACGTTGGCGCAGCGGCTGTGGACTGGGCTTGAAGCAGCTGGCTGCGACATGTTCACTCCACCGCACACCCAATCGGCGATTGTGTCGATCTATACCCACGAGCATACTGCTGCACTCGAAGCGGCACTCAAGCAGCACAAGATTGCGGCGTTGTTCCGCGAAAACAACACGTCGCTGCGACTGGGCTGTGCGATGTTTAACACGGCCGAGGAGATTGATGCGTGTGTCGCGGTTGTGCGCGGAACAATATCGGGAAAATGATGAACTCTGATATTCACAACTGGCTGCTGAGTGTGTACGGGGCACGGTCACGCAGAGTCGCAGCGAACGAGTACAGGAAGGACACCTGCACCGTGGGTCTGCAAAAAGGCAGACCAGAGCTTTTGGGCACACCCAAATTGGTGATCAAAGGGATGTGTTACCCAAAGTAGGAATGCACGCGAGCAATTTAGAAACGCTGGTCGAGCTCTCTCGTCCTGCGTTTTTTCTATATCCTCACTCCGGGCATTGTCAAACTGTCATGCATCGCTCTCAGAACGCAAATTTGCGAAAAAACAATGATGTGCGTTGTGCCATACGATGGTGGAGATTGCTGCGCGGGTGACGTTGATGGGGTCGTAGTGAGGGCAATAGCGCCGATGCATATCCTGCGGTGAGGTTTTTCTGCGTCGATCAACACGATGCTAGACCTGTTCGTTATGACGAGTATTGCTGTGGATACACGACAACTGGGCACTATCCTGCAGAATGTCGTGATCTGCCAGTAAGATGGCGTATTTTGACAGTCTTTTTGCGGCGGGGTTTTGTATCTTGATAGAGGGAGAATATTTTCCAAACGAGGAGTGGATGATGGCACGACGAAAGCATGCAATTGATGAGAAAACACGCGCCAAAGATGTCAGCGGGAACGTATACATCATCACGGGGGCGAATTCGGGGGTTGGGCTCGAAACCGCACGTCAGTTGATGGTGCAAGGCGGTCATGTGGTTTTGGCATGTCGTCGTGTCGCAGCAGGCA
>CAIZHO010000592.1 GCA_903932805.1 uncultured Roseiflexaceae bacterium
CACCTTGTCTGAGCGCGCCCATATGCTTCAACAACAGCTCGGTTCGCCCTGGGAGGTACGTGCGTCGACGAGCACCATCGGCGGCGGCGCGCTCCCTACCGATACACTCGCATCTTGGGCTATCGTCTTGCCATGTACACATCCCGATGCAGTAGCAGCCCACGCCCGTCGCAGTAGCCCTGCACTTGTTGGGCGCGTCCATGACGATGCGTTTTGGATTGATATGCGCTCGATTCTCCCGTCTGACGACCCACACGTCGTGGCGATTTGCCGCCATCTTACTCCTCGAGAAGCCGCTATCTGATCGAAGCAAAGTTACAATTTTTATACGACTATATGTAGTAATAATCACTTTGATATGTTATACTTTTGTGAAGTTCTGTGATATGCGATGGTCATGAATATATTCTCACGACCCTTTGGGTGGTACTGGTACGCACTCCTGCTCACCTTGTGGCTGTGTAATTATGCAGTCGTGCAAGGTGATGGAGGTGTATGGCAAGTCAACGCTGCGAGTACCACCATCACTAACTATAGTACGGGGGTCGGCGACCGTGAGTACACCGAATATTTCGGTGGGACCACGTGGTTTCGTCATCTCAAGCGCCTCGGGACACTCCCCATCCCCAACACCGTCGAGCCGCGTATCGTCGACCTGCAGATCATCACCCGCGCCGAAGAGCCGCCCGCTTCAATCATCCTCCGGTCTGCGACGCACACCATCGCGCTACCGACCACGCCGCATTTATATCACATCCACCTCTATATCCCTGCTCAGACACAATACACCGTCGAATGCAACAACCGCGATGTACAAACTGCCTATCTGCAAAGCTTGTGTATGGCATTTGTCAGCGCACGTGGTGAGCAGCCGCTCCATGGTCAAAACGATGTAGATGTCGGCTACATCGTTCCTATCCTCGCGTGGATGGGGTTGGTTGTCGTAGCGCTTCATGCCAGCCGTGCCCCGAGCACGACGTCGTGGGTGCTGGTATCGGTGGCCGGGGCGATGGTATTAATGCTCCTCGAAAAGTACAATCTACAGATCGTGAGCTGGCGATACGGCATTCTCTATTTGTTCGGCAGCGCCATCATCATCATCTGGGGGAGCGAGCGTCTCCGATTCCGCACACGGCAAACGGTCATTCTGTTGGTCGTCGCGCTTGTTTTCAAGCTTTCAGGTTTGATTGCGCCCGGGGCACCTGCAATTGATGTCCCCGTGCATGCACAACAGCTCGAGAATGTCTTGCTTGGCAATCTCTACCTCCAAAATTCAGGAACTCTAAACCCCGTCGCTGGCAATAAAGCAATTACGCAGACATACCCGTACCCCCCCGCAATTTATCTCTTGCTCGCGCCGATTGCGATTTTACTGAACCCGCCGTTTAGCATCAATGCGATGGTCAGTATTTTGACCATGCTTCTCGATGCACTGTTTGTCATCGGGCTCATTTGGTTGGTACACAAGAATCGTCTGTCGCACCGAGTCGCAGTACTGACGAGCATGGTCTATTTGTTTTTTCCACAATCGTTTGTCCTACAGAACTACCCCAACACCGCCCAATCACTGGCACAGGCTTCAGGGTGGGTGTTCTTATTAGTCGCCGCAGCCCTCCCAAATCCACAGGGTATCAATCAACGCATCGGGCTGAGTTTGTTGGCATTATTGAGTGTTGCCGGGCACTTTGGGGTGTTCATCACGATGAGCATTGTCCAAGCGTGCGCATTTCTCTTGGGTGGGTTGCGCCGCACGGTCGTCTACTGGGTCATCATTGGAGTGTTCGTGTCGGTGGTCTACTACAGTCAGTACGTTGCCTTGATCCTCGATCAAGTCAATCGTCTGGACAACCAGGTGCAGCTTTCGTGGATGCAAGATTTCGCGGTGCTCTGGCAAAAAGGAATCAATGATCACTACAGCGGGGTGGTTTTTGTGGTTGCGACACTTGCGCTTGGACTCACTACCCTGCGCACACGACCATTGTTGCGCCAGCTGTGGTGGTCAGCATATGCCACAGCGCTGGCACTCGGGATCCTCCGTGTCGCTTTTGACATCAACCCAACGCGTTTTGTGATCATGCTTTCGCCGCTCGTCGCGCTCGGGATGGGGTTGCTTGCGCATCGCTACATGCGTTCGCGGGCGGGGCGTTGGCTGGTGTATTTTTTCTTCATAAGTCAGGCACTCATTGGGATCATGACGTGGTATACCCTCAAAATCGACCACGACATGATACGCTGGTCACTCCCACAATAACGGCTCATTGCCATACAAATACGTCCGCACGGTCAGCACCAAATCCATCAGATTCGCCGACAACGGGGCAACCTGTTTATCACGGATGAGCATGTGTGCGTACTCGAGTTGGCGCACCACGATTGCCTCGAGTGCGTCGCCACGGGGCAGAGCTTGCTGCAAACGCAAGGTGGTGCAGGCGGTACTGAGCTGCACCGCAGTGCGGCCATCCCCCTCGGCCAATGCCAATCCAGCGCAGATATCAATCACATAGAGCATATCGTTGAGCCCACCGCTGCGTTCGAGCACACGAAACGCCTTGACCAAATAAAACCGTGCATCGGCAGCCCGGTTCCAGAGTGCACTGATTGCGGCGATCCGCAAATGCACCGCAGCAGTGTTTGACGGCGCATTGAGCTTCTGAAATATCTGCTCGGCTTTGATGAGCTCTTGGCGCGCTAACTCGTAATCGCCCATGGTGGTATAAATCAATCCACGGTTTGCGTGTGCATCGCCGCGGCCATGCGTTGCATGGGTAGATCCATACAACGTGAGCGCTTCGTCATTTGTCTTGAGTGCCTGCTGGAGCTGGCCGGCAATACCATATACGTAACTCAACGTGTCGTAACACCGCGCCACCCAGTACGGCTCTGCGAGGCGTTCGAACTGCGCCAGTGCGCGTAACATCAAGCGTTCCGACTCGGTGTGGCCTATTTTTTGCATACCGTGGAGGGCGCACTCGAGGGCCGCCATTGCCCAAATATCGGCCTGCCCCCGTTGTTCGGCAACACGGAGTGACGTCTGTAAATTCAAGACGGTACGCTCAACCATCCCACGATGCCCATAAAAACTTCCCAAGGCATACATCAACGGCGCGTACAATGTGTGACCCTCCCCGATGACGCGCGCGACTTCATCGGTAATCGTGCACCATTCCGCGCAGACACCATACCGAATCCAAATCATCCGCCAATGTACGGCTAAACGGGCAACGGCTTCATTCAATGCATGCCGCTGCATGAGCGCAACGAGATCGAGCACTGCCAATATCTCATGGGGCAGCATCCGATTCGAATAGTGCGTCGTATTGTCTTCACGGAGTATCGCAGGGGTATGGATGGCAGCTGCGATGGTTGCCAGCACTGCCGTCGTCTGATGACTCGGCATCATCTGTCGCACCGCGAGTCGCAGCGCATCATGCATAACAAAGCCTTCATTGCGCCGGAGGGTGACGATCTGACGGCGCTCGAGTTGTTGCATAATTTGACGCAAATCGTCGGCACTCAACGCTGCAGAGCCGGTAAGCATCATCTCGAGACAGTCGATCGTCACCGGCTGGTGGACCAGTGACAATACCTGCACGATGACCATTGCTTCATCCGCGATGCCACTGACGACCTTTTGATAGCGGGCGGCTGTATCTCCGAGGTCGCCATGTGCAGCCGCGTTGGCTGATGCAATCACATGCATCGGGAACCCGAAGCTGTCTGTCAGCAACTGCGTAACGTCTTCTGGGTCGATGTCTTGGCCATGCGCGTTCCGATATATCCGCCAAAACAATCGACGAC
>CAIZHO010000593.1 GCA_903932805.1 uncultured Roseiflexaceae bacterium
ATGCGTGGGTGGTATTCGGTGTGCGCGTTGAGTCCCGACCCGGTTGCGGTTCCACCGATACCCAAGCGGCGCATGCGGGCGGCAGCAGTGGCCACGCGTTCGCGGTCATTGCGGACCGCGAGTGCATATGCGCCGAATTCTTGACCCATGGTGACAGGTACCGCGTCCTGAAGGTGTGTGCGGCCGGATTTCACCACATCGGCGAATTCGATTGCCTTCTGGTCGAGGGCATCAGCGAGACCGTCGATGGCTGCTAACAACTCGTTGACACGCCACAGCGCGCCCAATCGGATCGCGGTTGGGATGGTATCGTTGGTGCTCTGTGCCATATTCACGTGATCGTTGGGGTTGACCGGCTTCTTGGCATCCTCGAGGCTATAGCCGAGGATTTGGTTGGCACGGTTCGCCAGGACCTCGTTGAGGTTCATGTTGTGGCTGGTTCCGGCCCCGGCCTGGAACGGATCGACGACGAACTGTTCACTATGTTGGCCGGCAATCACTTCGTCAGCGGCGGCAATGATTGCAGTAGCGGCGCTGGCATCGAGCAACCCGAGGTCACGGTTGACTTCGGCAGCGGCACGTTTGATGACGGCCATTGCCCACACAAATGCAGGGTATGGTCGCAATCCACTCACGGGGAAGTTGTGTACGGCACGCTGTGTCTGTGCGCCATACAAGGCACTCGCTGGTACTTGGACCTCACCCAGAGAGTCTTTTTCGATTCGAAATCCTTGCGTCATCGTTACATTTCCCTTATGCTGACGGCACACCAGCCTGGCGTGTCGCAACGTTCGCGCGCCATAGTAGCACGAATCACCCGTTTCGTCGAACGGAACCGTAGGGGGAGCTTTGATGAGTATCCAATCCGTTGCCGTGGTCGGTTGTGGGGTCATGGGTGCGGGCATTGCGCAGGTCGTCGCAGCCGCTGGGTACCGTACCATCGTCTGTGAACAACTCGATGCGCCACTCCAACGCGGGCTTGCCCGGATCAGCGATGGCTATGCTCGTTCGGTCAAAAAAGGCAGTATGACAATCGAGCAGGCCGATGCCGCCTATGCCCGTCTCGTGCCGACCCTCGATCGTCAGGCGTTGGCGCAGGCAGATGTCGTTATCGAGGCTATTGCAGAAGTAGCTGAACTCAAATACGAACTCTTTCGCGCACTCGATAGTATCTGTAAACCTGCGACTATTTTTGCGTCGAATACATCATCCATCCCCATCCATTTGATTGCACAGGCGACCACACGCCCAGATCGGGTCGCTGGGTTCCATTTCTTTAACCCAGTGCCGTTGATGCAACTTGTCGAGCTCGTGTCGACCCCGTTTACCAGCGCGGCAACGCAGGACGCATTGCGACAGATGGGGAGCACCCTCAACAAAACCGTGGTTGCGGTCAAAGACGAGAGCGGCTTTATTGTGAATCGGTTGTTGATACCGTATCTCTTTGAAGCGGTACGTCTGCTCGATGCAGGGGTTGCAGACCGCGACGCCATTGATACCGCTATGAAACTCGGCTGTGGGTATCCGATGGGGCCGTTGCAGCTCCTCGATGTCATTGGCCTCGATACCGCGGTTTCCATCGGTGATGTACTCGCACGCGAACTGGCAGATGAACGCCTGGCTGCACCACAACGCTTGCGAGCCATGGTTGCCAATGGCCAACTCGGACGGAAATCTGGTGGCGGGTTTTATCCGCTGGCATGATTATTTTGCAGGTATTCATATCTCATA
>CAIZHO010000594.1 GCA_903932805.1 uncultured Roseiflexaceae bacterium
GCCGACGAGCTCCGCGCGAGCAAAGATACCCAACTGACCGCTGCATACAACCACTTGGTCAAATAGAAAACCCGACGCCGCATGGCGTCGGGCCCTCTGCGATGCGCTGTCCACAGTCCCCTACCGGAACTGTGCCCACAGCGCATCGACGATTACCCCTACAAAAAACAACAGCCCAAACAAGCGCGTATGCACAAACGCATACGGCGCATACCAGAGCGGCCAGACATCGGGTGGGTAATCTGCCGGCGGGGCCTCGGGGCGTTCGGTGCCAAACACCTTGATGGCTGCCCAGCCCGCTGCTGCCGCCAGAATCACGACCCCCAGCACCGGTGTGACCGTGCCACGGGCAATCAACCAGCCGACGACCAGATACTGCCCCACGATCAACGCCACCGCGACTGCTTTAGCAAGCCGTGGTCCGAGAATGACGGGTAGCGTGTAGATTTTGCTGGCGCGATCTGCTCCACTTTTGTCGATATGTTTGCCAAAGAGCACCGTCGTGGCCGCCAGCGTCTGCGGGATACTGATGAGCACCGCGTCCCACGACCACTGCCCGGTGATGACGTAGTAACCGCCGCCGACCATCAATGGCCCCCAAATCACAAACACCGCCACCTCGCCCATGCCGATGTACTTGAGGGGCCAGGTGTAGAAGATGACAAAGGCCGCTCCGGCCAGTAGCAGATACAACGCTAGCTCGCCACGCAGATAGACCAGGTACGCGCCTGGGACCAAGGCAATCAGGCCGGTAATGGCGATGTAGAGCAGTAGCCCTTTTTGGTCGAGCAGGCCGTGCACCAACGGCTGCGGGCCGTATTGGGCACGGAAGTAGTTGTTGTGGTCCACGCCCGAGCGGTAGTCCATCAGGTCGTTAATGAGGTTGTTGGCGGCGTGGGCCATGGTCAGCCCAACAAACAGACAAACCCACAGCAGCCCGTTGAACATCCCGTCGTGCCAGGCCCATACCCCGGCGATCATGGCCGACGTCGCCGTCATGACGAGCACCGCTGCCCGGGAGGCAACCAGCCAGCGTGCGATTACATCGAGTGACCGCCATTCTTCTTTGGACAAGCGCGGGATGGTCCGGAGCGCTTTGCCCCACATTGCGACATTCATGGTGTACCTTTCTCTCGACGTTGCGCGTGCATCCAATCTCCGCTAATCGCATTTGGTTGGTACTTGACCGATGCACGAAAAGGCTTCTTGGACAAACGCTCCTGCAATGCATCCAGCAACCAGTAGCATGCACCCACCGATCAGCAATTCCCCATGCGCTTGCCGTATGCGGGCTGTTCGCATGAGTGCAAACCCCGCCGCTGCCATGAGGAGCAGACTAATTCCGATGCAAATGAACTCCCAGATTGTCGAATGACCAGCTGGTCTGAGCACCGTCAGCACCGAGCGCCACTGCATCACGACCGCGTAATTGAGCGATGCAAAGGGAACAATACCGATGAGACAGAGGAGTATCCCCTGGAAGCGTTGCATGTGCGTACCCTCAAATTCGATGCGCCAATAATAGCACAGCAGTGGCGACATTCAAGGCATTTCCTCATCCCCAGTGCGGACCATCGTGCTACCATACGATTGTGACGAATGCCACAAAAGGACGATGTATGCGGCGACGCTATTGGCGGATTTTGTTGACCCAGTTACACATCGTTATCCATATTTTTGTCTTTGATATTGTGCTGGGCAGATGGTTCCGGGCGAGCACGGCGCGGCGTTGGCAGCGGTTGGCGGTGCGGTTCCGCGCGCTGGCCATCGATCTGGGCGGGGTACCCATCAAGATGGGGCAGTTCCTGTCGGTGCGGGTCGACATCCTGCCGCCCGAAGTGACCCAAGAGCTGGCGGGACTGCGCGATGACGTGCCCGCGGTGCCCTACAGCCAGGTCGAGCCACTGCTGACCGCGGCCTGGGGTAGCGACCCAAGCGCAGTGGTGACCTTTGCTGCCACGACGCCGGTGGCGGCTGCCTCGTTGGGGCAGGTCTATCGCGGCACACGGGTCGACGACGGCCGTCCGGTTGCGGTGAAGGTGCTGCGTCCCAACATCCGTGCCATTATCGAGACAGACCTCGCTGCGGTGCAGATGGTGGTGCGCCTCATCAAAGATTACCCGCTCATCCGCCAGCGCGTCGATATCCAGCGCGTCTACGACGAGTTCGCGGCGGTGCTCCGCGAAGAGCTCGATTATCGCATCGAGGTCCGCAATAATGAGCGCTTAGCAACGGTGTTGGAGCGCGATGCCCGGATCGCGTTGCCGGTGGTACACGCAGACCTGTCGACCGACAGTGTGTTGGTGATGGATTGGATCGACGGTATCGCGCCAGACAATGTGGCGGGGTTGACTGCTGCCGGCATTGACCGTACGGCCGTGGCGCAGATGTTGCTGGACGTTTTTTTCACCCAGTGCTTCGAATACGGCATCTTCCACGCCGACCCCCACCCGGGCAACATGCTGATTGTGCCCAATGGCGAGGGGAACTGGACCTTGCATCTGCTCGATTTGGGGGCGGTGGCGACGGTCCCGCCGGTTTTACAAAAGCAGCTCCGGCGCGGCATTTTGGCGGTCGCCGGCAACGATGCGATAGGCACCGTCGAGGCGCTCGACGCCATGGGGATGATTATGGGCGACGCCGACCGCGACGAGATCCGACGGGTGATAGCGCGCGTGCTCGACGAGGTCTTTGATCGCAGTATCGCCGAGTACAAGACGATTGATTTCGTCGCCCTTTCGTATGATGTGCGCGGGATTTTTCTCACCCTGCCGTTCCAGTTGCCCCAAGACGTGGTCTATTTGGGTCGAGCACTGAGTTTGTTGACCGGAGTGATTACCATTCTCGACGACCGGACGAACTTCATCACCGCGATGCAACCGATTGCACGGCGCTGGATCAGCCAGAACCAACGTTCGCTCATCGACAGTGCGGTGCGCATCGGCCGCCAGGTGCTGGGCCTACCGGCGCGGGTCGACCGGGTGTTGGGGATGCTCGAGCAGGGGACGTTGCGGGTCGACATGCGCCGGATGGAACGTCAGTTGCAGCGGATGGAGCAACGGGCGGCCCGGAGCGAACGGATTCTGACGCTTTCATTACTCATTGGCATCGGCTATGTGATTTGGCACTATGTGCTGTCGTAAACGACAGTCGGTGCGTTGACACAGTCCGCGTTGGCGGGTACGATGGCGTGAGTCATCTGTGCGGAGGCAGAGAGGGTTATGAAAAAATTCCGTCTGCTCATCGGCATCGCCATCAGCATTGTCTGTGTCTATATTGCATTCCAAGGGCTGCATTTCGACGATTTCTTTGCCGTGGTGCGTTCAGTCAACTACTGGTGGATTATCCCCGCTGTCGGCGTGTACACCATTGCGGTGTTCATCCGCACCTGGCGCTGGAAGTCGATGCTCAGGCCGATTGCAGACATCCCGCTGGCCCGACTGTGGCCGGTTGTGGTCATCGGCTATATGGGCAACAACGTCTATCCGGCCCGCGCCGGCGAGGTGTTGCGCTCGTATGTGTTGCGCAAGCGAGAGGGGATTTCGATGAGCGCATCGTTGGCCACGGTGGTGCTCGAGCGCCTCTTTGACGGCCTGATTATGCTCGTCTTTGTCTTTGTGACATTGCCGTTTGCGCCGTTGCCGCCCATCTATACCCAAATCGTCACGGTGTTCAGCCTGGTCTTTGGACTGGCGCTGGCGTTTTTTTTGTACCTGGCGGCCAATCCGGCGCAGTTCGTGCGCGTGTGGGAGTGGATCGCCCAGCGCTTTTTGCCGGAACGCTTCAAGGCAACCGGTAGTGCATTCGTGCTGCGTTTTGTCAGTGGCTTGCAGTCGCTCAAAAGCCCACGCGAAATGCTGGTCATTTTCGCCTCGTCGGCGTTAATCTGGCTGACCGAGACGGGCAAGTACTGGGTGGTGATGCAGGGCTTCCCGTTCCATGTCGACTTCACGGTGCTCATGTTGATGACCGCCGTGGTCAATCTGGCCACCACCCTGCCATCGACGCCGGGCTATGCGGGGACGTTCGACGTGCCGGGGATCTTGATTTTGCAACGCTACGGGGTCGCGCAGGCGATGGCGACCGGCTACACGCTGGTGTTGCATGTGGCGTTGTGGTTGCCCATTACCCTGCTCGGTGCGTACTACATGCTGCGCGACCATCTGAGTTGGGACGATTTCGGCAAAGCCGTCGAAGCCCGTCAGAAAGAGGAATAACGCTATGCATATACTCATTGTCGGCGCTGGCTATGCCGGCCTGACCGCCGCCAAAGATTTGATTGCCGCAGGGCACAAGGTGACCATCTGCGAGGCAGCGGCGAGTGCGGGCGGATTGGCATCGGGCTTCAAGGGGAGCGAGCGCTGGGAATGGCCGCTGGAGCGGTTTTATCACCATTTGTTCGAGACCGACCATGACCTGCGGCGCTTGGTCGCCGATATCGGGCAAGGCGAAAAATTGTTCTTCGAGGCGCCACGGACCGTCCAGTGGTGGCGCGACCGCACCTGGCAGCTCGACAGCCCAATCAAGGTCCTGCAGCTCCCCCTGATGCCGTTGCTCGACCGGGTGCGCTTTGGCTTTGCCATTGCCTACCTCAAATACATCGTGCGCGACTGGCGCCCGCTGGAGCGCGAAACTGCCGCCAGTTGGAGCCGCCGCGTCATGGGCGCCAAGGCCTACACCGGCATGATCGAGCCGCTGTTGCGCGGTAAGTTCGGCACCTTTGCC
>CAIZHO010000595.1 GCA_903932805.1 uncultured Roseiflexaceae bacterium
ACGCGCAGTCACTCCTGTCCTTGTGGGCTGCAATGAACCTTAAATGTACACTCACTCACTACCGCACACTGGCAGATCGCACCGCTTAGGCTCACACCCGCTCTAGCGGCAATGGCTTTCAATTTCCTACAAGCATCACGGTAGGGTTCTCGACGACGGCAGATCAATACTCACAAAACCTACGCGTGACAAGAGACGCAACCATCGATGGCATATCGGTCCACTCAAACCATCGGTGCTCTTTGGTTCTGCGCGTTCTTGCGACCGACGAATCAGCTCGGGAACACGGAGAAGAAATGTTATTTTACCTAACCCATCACAGAGCGTACCTGTACACGATTTGATACAATTTAAAAAAATGGATGATTTATTTTCTACAAATGCGTAGCTGAATGATCGTAAACACATGGTATTGCGATCAAAAAAACACATCCTCTGCAATCAGAGTTTGTTGAGAGCTGGATCGAGTTTCGTAGCGTGTTGGAATCGACACATGTACGACTTGAAACACATCAGTTAAAAAGATGACTCTAATGCGCAAAAATCCATATTGTTACGGAGAAAACATGCTCTGTGTTTGCAATCCACAGGAGCAGAGCAAAACAGAAACGAAATTTCTGAAATTTTTATTGTTTTCAAAAGTAGCTAAACAGACAACAAAATAAATCATCCTTCAATCGTTTGAGATGATTTAGTAGTTATTGTCTACCAGCAAGTAAAGAAGTGGTGATATACTACAGCGTTACATATTGAAGGATAAATTATGTTTCAATTTCTGCACCGTTTGTTGGGAGTGGTGGTAACCGTTGTGGTCTTGGTCAGTATGGGATCTACGTGGACCTCCATGCAGCACGTTTCGGCAGCGATCCAATCGGGCACCGCTGAACGCTCAGGTAGCTCGTTACTCACACGTATCCAAGTAGCATCGGAAGATTATCCTGCGGGTATCAATACGGTCCCTGCAGGCCTCGAAGGGGCTATCGCGGTAGGTGCTGGGACGTACCATTATCTCGTTGTGAAGTCTGATAGTACGGTCGTCGCATGGGGCTTGAATGACCATGGGCAAACAGATGTACCAATAGGGTTAAACAACGTCGTCGCAGTAGCTGGTGGGGATAGCTTCAGCTTGGCTCTCAAGAACGATGGCACTGTGGTTGCGTGGGGCAAAATATACACTATGCGTGACGTTCCATACGTAAACGACACGCTCGATACTGCCTATGTTCCAGATGGTTTGACGGGCGTGTCCAAGATTTTTGCAAACGGCATGATCGCCATGGCCCTGAAGTTGGATGGCACTGTCGTGAGTTGGGGCAGAGCACGGTGTGTCGACTCATCATTTGATGGCAATTTCTGTCCAGATGGCACTAGTTCACCAATGATCACCGTTCCCGATGGTTTAACTGGCGTAATCGACATTGCTGCCTGGGTGCCACCCAATAGTGACGGGAGTAGATTTGCAGCGCTAAAATCAGACGGATCGGTCGTCCTCTGGGGTCACAAGGCGTACGACTATAATGCGCCAGCAACGGTGCCTGGCGGAAAGCAGATTGTGCTTGGAGCAAAGCACGGAATGGTACTGACCTCAGCGAACACATTAGTTTCGTGGGGCCCGACAGACTACGAACAAGCACGTCCCTATATCGGGTTTGCGAGTACTCCGTTTATGATGATTGCAGCAGGGCAAGAACAAAACTATCTTGTCGCGCGTGGGGGGGAGTTATTACATACGTGGGGAGACCAAGAATGGGGTAGATTGGACTTGGCGAGTTATTGGCCCAGTGTCGTTAACATCATCTCGATGAAAGCCAATGCACGTGCAAAAATTGTACTGTATACCGTCCAAGACCCTACCGCCACACCTACCCATCGAATTTCGACACAGACATCGACGCGCACCCCTACTGCAAACAAGACCCCAAGCGCAAAGCCCAGTACGTTCACCAAAACGCGTACACCAACCAAACTCGTGGAAGCGTC
>CAIZHO010000596.1 GCA_903932805.1 uncultured Roseiflexaceae bacterium
AGCGGCGTGGCGGAGGCGGGTTTGAGGACAACGGTATTTCCCATAACCAATGCGGGAGCCATCTTCCAGACCGGGATCGACAACGGGAAATTCCACGGCGTAATAATCGCGACAGCGCCCAACGGCACGCGTTTACTATAGAGCAGCGTGTTAGTCGTATCTGCGGGCAATACATCGCCGCCGACACGCCATGCTTCGCCTGCGAAGTAGCGAAAGACTTCGACGGCGCGGACGACTTCCATCCGGGCCTCAGTGCGCGTCTTCCCTTCTTCGCGGGTCAACTCGGCAGCCCATGCATCGATTTGCCCTTCGATGATGTTAGCAACCTTGTAGAGGATCCGACCACGCTCTGGTGCTGGCCGGCTAGCCCATGCTCCGAAGGCTGCCTGCGCTGCAGCGATTGCTTGATCAACATCTGCAGCAGCAGACCGCGGCGCATAACCAACGATGTCGTTGGTGTCGGCTGGATTGCGGATCTCGGTGTATTGATCGCCGGTGGGGGCTACCCATTCGCCGCCGATGAAGTTTTTGTGCTTGTCCATGTCGTCCTCATATCGTCAGATACGGTTTTAGGGTCGGTAGTCCGGGTTGTCATACACGATCAGCGTTGCATCATTGCCGAGGAGCTCGTCATGCAGGTAGTCGCGGATGATGCCGCGCACCACATAGCCGTTTTTGAGCTGCGGCGTGAGCGTCGGATCCTTGAGTTCACCACGTGACACTCTGGCGGCATACTCTTCGAGCGTCATCTGATCTTTGTAGAAGCGATATCCTGGCACCATCCCGCCACCCACCATCCCGCGCAAATTGAGCTGTTTGATGAGATCACGGCGCGCCTGATACAGCAACGAGGCCAACCCCTTTTGGCGGAAATCCGGGTGCGTACTCATATCGGCACCATACAACCACTCGCCGGTCGGTTCGTGCGTGGTAAAGAATCCCCCCGCAATCACATCGTCGAACGCGTGTTGGCTGTGTTCGAAATCGACGTGCTGCCGCAACGTCGAGCTCATGGCAACGGGCCGACCCTCGTACAACGCGACGTGCTGCCCTGCAGGGAAGATGCGCAGATGGCTTTCGAGGTGCGGCCGTCGCAGCAAATGCGACGGATCCAGCGTGGGGTAACACAACCGCTGTATTTCTTCGAGTGCGTCGATGTGTTCGTGCGCCGTATTGACGACGGTGAATTGCATAGTGCTCCTAGAGTGACTTCATTGCGGCTTCGAGCACATCCAAACCTTCTTGGAGCTGTTCGTCGGTGATGACCAAGGGCATCAACAAACGGATACAGTTCGTGTACAACCCGGCACGCATCGTAATGACACCGTGCTGCAAGCAATAGGCTGATACTTTCGCGACCGCATCGGGATCCGGCACACGGGTGGTGCGATCCTTGACGAACTCGATTGCTATCATGCCACCCAACCCACGCACATCACCAATGCCAGGGAACTGTTTGGTCCACTGTTCACCGCGGGCGCGGATCTGCCCACCAATCGATGTGGCCCGCTCGAGCAAGTTACCGTCTTGGAACTGGTTCATCACTTCGAGCGCCGCAGCACAGGCAAGTGGATTACCGCCGTACGTACCGCCCATACCACCCAGGTGGACACTGTCCATCAGGTGTGCGCGGCCTGTCACCGCAGCCAACGGCATACCTGCAGCTATCGACTTGGCCGTCACGATGATATCGGGCTCGACCCCCATCTGCTCCATGGCAAACAGCGTGCCGGTACGCCCAAATCCACACTGCACTTCGTCAGCAATCAGGACGATACCGTGCTTGTCGCACAGCGCCCGGAGGCGCTTCATGTAGCTCGGTGGCACAGGGATGAAGCCACCTTCACCCTGGACAGGCTCGATGATGATGGCAGCCACTGCCGATGGCTCGACGTGGGTCAGCAGCATCTTTTCGAGTTGATCCGCACACGCTCCGCTACACGCATTGGTGCACATGGCACACTGGTATTCGTAGGGGAACGGTGCACGATAGACGTCAGGGAAAAACGGTCCCAAGTTCTTTTTGAACGCGGTCTTGGACGTCAACGACAACGTCATCAATGTGCGCCCGTGGTACCCACCCTCAAATGCAATGATGGCAGTGCGACCGGTGGCATATTTCGC
>CAIZHO010000597.1 GCA_903932805.1 uncultured Roseiflexaceae bacterium
ATGCACATGCAAATAGCCCGCACCTCCCGTTGGAGGTGCGGGCTTTTGTTGGTGTGTGGTTACTCCGGCATCGAGAAGATGAGAATGCGGTTGTTGCCGCGGTCGAGGACATAGATTTTGCCGTCAGCGCTAGCAGCCAAACCGCTTGGATTAAGGAACGAGGCATTGTCATTGCCGTTCCCACCCCAACGGAAGCGTTCCGTACCATCAATACCGGCTGAGCCGACCGCATTGCGCTTCGGGACAGATGCGTAGGCAACACCGTTGTAGACCGTTACATAGGGGTCATCATATGTTTGGGCTTGCCAGCCAGCTACCTTCCACAGTTGGATAGGCATGGTGTTGACACGGCCGTCTTCGTTGCCGAGGGTCGAGAAGTACTGGACGCGACCGTTCCACGTATCTCCGACAATGACCGCACCATCAACATCCACCGCAACACCGACCGGTTCGTTGAACTTACCAGGATCAGAGCCGAACGACCCCCATTGATAGAGGAAGGTACCGTTTGCGTCGGTCACCACGATGCGCTTATTGCCGGTGTCAGCAACAAAGACTTCACCACGTTGACTGACTGCGATACCGCGTGGACCAAAGAACCCAAGCGGGTTTGCTGCGTTGCCAGCTTCGGTGCCATCGGTGACCGAAGCAACGCGGCCCTCTCCGAAGTCAGTTGATCCGGTACCCCACGAGGTGATCCAATCACCACTCGGTGAAAGTTTGACGATACGTGCATTCCACGTGTCAGCCACATAGATCGAACCGTCAGGACCGATTGCGACACCGCGTGGTTCATTAAATTCGTTTGTCCCACTGCCACGGGTTCCGATTGCACGTTTTTGCGTACCATCCGGTCCATAGATGAGGATTTGATTCAGATCTGAGTCAGCAACAGCGACGGTACCATCACGACCGACTGCAATGCCACGCGGGCCTGCAGCGTTGTCGAGCGTGATGACGCGGTCTGCGACCATTTTGAAGGTCGGCACCGTCGGTGCAGCCGCTGCACCAGCACTCGAGCCAGCCAAGTCTTTGCGCACCCAAGCCTCGATTTGACGACCGCCCAACGATAAGCCGTCAGGTAAGTCGCGGTACATCAAATACTTCCAGGTTGATGCCCAGTGGCTCGTGTCGAAAGGCCAGAACAAAGGCGCAAGCAATGATGGGAGCTGTGTGGTATCGAGTTCCGGACATGCTTCTGCGGCCTTGCGGGTGCTCAGAGAGCTGAAGTAGAAGCTTCGATACCCTTGGCCGGTGGGGTTGCACTTATCGCCTTCGGGGAACCACCAGTTTAATTGACCGTCATAGAGCTTGACGTAATTGGTTTCTAGGGCGCTCCGCGTGCCTTCGGTGATGTGATCAGCAGAAGCAATAATCATGGGTGCCAAGATTTGTTCGTCGCTGTCAGGTGCTTTGACGTTAAACGATTCGGCGGTTGCTGTTTCGAAGAATGTTGCATCGCGACGTTCGATTCGTTGCATGTGCCGAAAGTACCATTGGAACGGCCAATCCAGGCTACCCTCAGAATCTTCGCCACCAGTATCGATAATGAAGGGCATTGACAAGCCGCCAGCATAGTCTTCGCTGGTCCGCTTTGTTCGGGTTTGGTTGATGGACAGCTCGAGCACATCGCGCGCGATGCGCGGGACGTCTGGTGATGTCTGGGTGTACACCATCGGATCTCGTGCCGAATCTGGTGCTTCGAAGTTGACCAAGAAGCTCGAGCGGATACTATACGCACCAAGCAAACCGGCAACAACGACGACCCCGATACGGCCTGCTTGGGCGTACCCAATCGTACTCGCCATGGTAAACAGCGCATACAGCGATGCGGCACCAATCAGCAGTGGGAAGCCTGCTTGGACGATCAAGTTGGTCACTGAGCCATCGTTGAGCTTCTCGATCCCGACCGCAATCGAAAGCAAAGCCAAGAGAATTGTGCCGGGGATGTACCAGCGTGTGCTCCCGAGGCCCGAGGGGATTTTTGCGTACAACTGCAAGAGCCCCCATACCACCAGAATATACGCAGGAAGGCTAATGTGAATCGATAGCCACGGCATTTTTTCGCCGGCCCACGAAAAGAACACCAACGCGCCGACAAACCAGTAGAGGTTGAATGCCGTAAAGAGGCTGAGGCGAGCAGTCGCTACATCGACAGCTTTGGTCCGGATGCGTTGAACGGCACTCACCACTGCTGCGACAACAATACTGAGTGCGCCAGTGATTGCGAGTGGCTCATGCAAGCCGAGGATCATCATGTAGTAATACCATGGTTGATCACCGCGGGCGACGTTTTGTTGCGAACCAAGCCAATACGCCAGTCCCTGGTACATCCCGTCGAGAATCCCGATCGGGTAGGTAAAGAAGTTTCCATACAGCAGGACAAAAATTCCTGTGGTGATGCCGATGCCAACATAGACATCTGCACGTTGATCTCGCCATACGGCCGAGAACAACGGAGTGAGGATCTGCTCGCGAGGCCAGAGCTGCATAATGGCCAAACTAATACCACTCAGAAAGAAGAGGACAAATGCAAGCCCACTACCATTGAGCGAATCGGTGATGTCCCCGTTCCAGATCCCAGCAAGGATCAACGCTTCGAGTACCACCGATGCAACAGCGATGCCCACCAGTGCCAACGTCAGGGTTCGTGTATCAGCACGTTCTGCAAGCAGACGCAGCCCAACAAACCAGAAGAACAAGAAACCAATGATGTAGTAGAGCTCGTGCGTGGTGAGGGCTAACCCAATCCCGGTTGCCATGAGCCACAGCCATGATTTGTCGCGACTGTCGATGAAGCGAAAGAACCCAACCACTATCCAGAACACCCACAAAACCATGAGGGCGTCGTGACGTGCAAAGCGACTGAAGTAGAGAAGGGTCGGCGCAATGGACACAATGGCAGCCAACAGCAAAGTGCCACGTTTGCCGAGATATGGCTTAAGCCACAATGTCGACAACGTCAGCCCGATCCCGGCAAGCGCCTCAGGTAGTCGTGCTTGCCAATCACCATCCCCGAACAAAAAGAAAGAAATGAGCGTTAGCACATACAATGTTGGCCCGTGATAGACAGGATCATAGCAGTACGTTGCTGAAGTGATGCCGCCCGCACAGGTAAATCCGCCGGCACCTGTCAAAAATCGCCACGAAACCCATGCATGGATGGATTCGTCGTGGTGCATTGCCATGTCGCCGAGGCGGACGACATGCAGCAGGACACTCGCAATCAGAATCAGGACGAACGCGATACTTTCCCACGTAATGTGTGGTAGGGAAAGTTGGCGGTCGAGCGTGTTCGGCTTCTCAGTCATAAAATCTCCCACAGCACAATTATCGAGCACCTAGTCCAAGTGTCATAAACGGGGCAATCGCAGGTCGAACGGCCACATAAAAATCAGACGAGCCCAGAGCGGCACCGGTGTCGCGAAACAAGAGGAATCGCCACGTCCGGATGGCCGTGTCCTGGTCCAACGGTTGTCGTAACACCCTGGTCAGCAACGAAGAGTTCTCATTCGGGTCTTCGGTGAGCCAACCCGGTGGGAGGCGATAGATTTGGTCTTCGGGGAACCACCAGCGTAACGGGTACTTTTGGATCAAGAAGCCCGGTAGGGTGTTCTCATCGATAGATGAGAGATTTTCGTCGAGCACTACAATTGCCATCACATCATCAGGCGGGACTCCAGGCGCGCCTGCAGATTGTTCGGAATGATTGCTGAACGGGCGCAGGTACCAATCCCACACGGTTTCGTTGTCGTGCCAAATCGGCATACTCAAATCGCCGAATCGCCGCATTGAAGCCTCGCGAAGGTCGCGAATAACACGCAGTGCATCTGGGGAAGTTTGGGTGTAGACCAGCATCTCGTCAGCCGTATCACCGGTGATGAAGTTGATACGCCACGAGCTCCGGAACTCATAGAGTGCCAGTGTACCTCCGAGTACAAAAACCAACATCCCAGCGCTCCACAATGGCCCATGGCTCTGGTAATGTGATAGCGCAATGACCGCACAAATCGCCACAAATCCAAGGGGAATCCACGGTGCCAAATACGCATATTGGCTTTCGGGATGAATCGCGAGTGTCAAGAGTGTGGTTGCGGCAAATGCCACAATCGCCGACATGCCAACAATTGCCACCAAAGCGCTTTTGCCATCGATTTTGGTGCGATGTTCGCGAATCCAGGCATCAATGAGTTGACCTGCACCCCATGCCGCCAAAAATGTCAGCGGAGTGAGCGGGTGAATCGTCAGCCATGGCATTTTTTCGCCGGCCCATGAGAAGACAAAAAAGGCACCAACGGACCAGTATGCAAACAGCATACCCATTGCCAGGTGAACCGTCGGTTCACTCTTGGTGCGGAACATGCGTATCACCCGGACAATCACCAAGACCATACTTGCCAGGGCTGCAATCACAATCAAGGGTTCGTAGATCGACAACATCACCGCATAGTAATGCGTTGGTTGACCACCACGTTTGACGTTGTGTTGGGCAAGCCAATACAACAACGAACCCGTAGTGCCACTGATGACACCGACCGGATTACTAAAAAACGAACTGAAGAACAGCGCATACGGAATAAACGCCAATCCTACCGCTTTGAGCAAGCGATTATCAGCTGCCAGACTGGCATAGGCGCGAATCATGGCGTTGGGTGATGACTTGGCCCGCATCCAATGGGTTTGGCCAGAACTGTCGGGACGTTTCCAAACGAGATACCACAGCGCCACGCTCCCAAGAATCGTAACGGCTGCTGCCATCAAAATCGCGGGATGGCGGAAAAACTGATACAGCTTGAACAGGTAGACACGGAGCTGGTTGTCTGGTTGGTGCCGGACACACAGTGCGTAGGTGTTGTCGACTGTTTCGAGTGCACCAAAACCAAAAATCGGGCCAGGTGCTTTGGTCAATATCGGGTTGTCAATGTAATCTTCAAGCGGTTCGCTAGGACAGATGTAGGTTCCGTTGAGACGTGACACCGTGACATCCTCGGTCGGATTTTCGGCGGGTTGTGCTTTGCCGGGGAGGATGAAGACACACGCAACAATCAAAATCCCGATAGCCCCGACGCCAATGAGTGCGGGTCTCCAGACATGCCAAAAGAACACCGCTACTAAGACGGGTAAGAAGATTGCCAAATACAAATAGGCTGTTTCGAGGTCGGTGAGCATGAACGAAAAGGAGAGTGCCCCAATGATGAGCCAGCGTACATCTCGTTCACGTGCATACCGCACAATTGCTATCAAGACAAGAACTTCGAACAACACCGCATAGCTGTCATGTCGGAAGAATCGACCGATATACAAAAATACGGGCGAACAAAGCATGACCACTGCCGCGACAATCGCGCTTGTACGACCAAGCTCTTTGCGCAACAAGAACGGCGTCATCCCCAATGCAACACTAAACAACGCCGGCGAAAACCGGGCAGTATAGTCGGAGTCGCCAAAGAAGAAATAGGAAATGGCACCCATGATGTAGAGAAACGGACCATGGAGGAGCGGGTCATGCACGAATCCAAGGCCGGCATAGAGCGAATACGAGTAGTCGGCATGCAGTGTTTCGTCGTGATGCAACGCACGGTCCCCGAGTGCCCAAAAACGGGTGAGGACACTCAATACCAGAATAGTCAGGTACACGACGTGTTCCCACGTCAGGGTAAATCGCTGCTGCGGTGTCTTTGCAAGTGTCTGTTCTGTCATATGTTAGCTGTTCTCAAACATGTATCATGTGCCGGATACCATTCGCACCGTTGCATCATCGCGTAAGTACCTCCTTTATGCATGGGTATGCCGTAGGGTATGACTCGTGACATACTATCTTTCTTAGTATTTTACCGCATAATCCCGAGGTATTTCGCACAGAATGTCATGCTTTCATGAGAGAGCATGATTAGAGATCTGTTCCATCAAGATGCGTTGCGTCATTATGGCGGGTGAGTTGCCATTCGCGCCGGCCATCGTGCGGACTAGCGCGTTCGATCCAGGTCGTGAGAGCAGTATTGCGTGCTGGGAATGCCACCCGCGTGCGAGCACCAGCACTCAAATCAAGCGCCCAGAGGAATGACGCTTCAATAACACCACCGTGGCACACAACAGCAATGCGTTTGCCGCGGTGTGACGTCGCAATCAGGGTCAACACGCGTGCGCAGCGGGCAGCGAATTCGTTCCAGCTTTCGCCATTCGGCGCAACACGGGTGTGTACATCAATAATCCCCCGGTCAAACTGGGGATATCGTTCGGTCACTGCTTCATACGACAACCCATCGGCTTCTCCGACGCGGAGCTCGTGTAAGTCATCCTCCCACGTGATTGGCTGTCCGATTGCAGGCGCTAATATCGTCGCAGTCATACGAGCGCGCTGGAGGGTACTTGCATACAAGACGTCGTACTGTTCAGGCGCATGGGTGAACCGCCTTTGCAATGCCGTTACCTGGGCAATCCCGCGCTCGGTCAACCCTCGGCACGTGTAGGATTCAACCATGTTATCGCTGTTTGCGAACGACTCACCGTGCCGGATAAGGGTCAATATCGTCTGTGGAGTCATACGTTCCCTCTCACGGTTCGTAGCGAGAATGCCACGCGCACAATCAGGAGTACAAATGTTGTGACGCAGACGGTAATGATTGCAAATGTCATGGGGATGGTCCGTTCCAACCAGATTGCACGCAACGCAAGCCCCATCAGTGCACTCAATGGTGCCCAAGTCAGCGTTTGGATGATCCAGCGCTTGAACGGTTGAGGGCGTTGGAGCCCTGTGAGTGCGCTGACTGTGAGCCAACTGATGATGAACGGCAACGCCGTACTCAGAATCGCAATGAACTGGTTCGACTCGGCATGGGTCTGTCTGCCGATTGCCGCAAAAAGCAGGAGTGCCACGATATCCCCCGCCGTGACGAACATGGGATTGATAGATTTTGTTGCCGTCATACCGAATGCCCTTCCTTCAGATGCATACAGCGAATAACCGTAACCTCCGGTCTGGTCCCAAGGCGGAATGCCCGACCGCTTAATCCGACAGATACATGCAGATGAACCGTCCCTACGCGGAATGTGCCGTGGGTGTAATGGCGACCAAACCGTGGTTTGGCCAAGGGGCCAAGCCCTGGTACGCGCACATGACCGCCATGGACATGACCAGACAGCTGTAACACGATGTTTGGGTACCGGCTTGCTTCACGTACCGCGTCTGGTGCATGCGCCAACAATATAATCGGCATGCCTGCGGGGGCTTCGCGTACCGTCTCCTCTATATCCATCCGGCCATGCCAGACATCGTCTACTCCCGCAAGCCACACGGTGCAGTGATTATGCTGAATCGTCATCCCCTGGTTACGGAGCAAGGGCACTCCCGCAAACGACAACGCAGAACGTACATCATCGATACCCTCTGCATAATCGTGATTGCCTGCTATTGCAACGATGCCACTCGGCGCATGCAATTGACGCACATATCGACTGAGTCTAGTGAGCGCTGAACGATTATTCACTAGGTCCCCGGTAAGGCAAATCAGATCCGGTTTGATGCCGCGCAACGTTTTGATGGTCCACGCAAGGTTGCTGTCACTGTGTGGTTGGCCGAGGTGGATGTCGCTGATTTGGGCAATGGTGAAGCCGTTGAGTGCCGCAGGGAAGCGAGAGTCTGCAATGGTGCGTTGGACCAGACGCGGATGAGCCGGTTCGTGGTGTCGCCCATAGTGCCAGAGCACGCCAGCCGTAAATCCGGCAGTGGCTATTGATGGCCATTGCCGCTTCCACAATAGCAGGCTGGCGATTGCGCCTGCCAATAGCACAAACACGCGCCATGCTACGCTAAAATGAACATCTGACGGTATCGCGATTGCGGGTGTGACCGCAGGTTGTTCCGGCGATTTGATTGGACGTGCGGGGGGCTGCATGCGGTGCTCCTCCTATTCACAATGGTACTATACCCCAGCACGGTGTGCCGCACCTGCTCAATCAAACAAGGAGAACGAGTATGGCGCCCCCACCAGAGCGGCTTCGTGACGGAGCGACCCCCGGATCGACGCAGATATTGCCACGAAATGCATATAGATTTCGTCCCGGAACGGGACGCCGAAGGCGCCCATCCTGGTGGCTGTTTTTTGTCATTGCCTTCCTCGTGGTACCTGCGGTCGCTGTTTCGTACCAGCTGGGTCTCATCTGGGCGGCAATCGGTGCCAATGATCCTCGCGTTGATCGCCCTGCGACGGTACCCACCAATGGGTATACGGTATTGTTGGTGGGCGTTGATGACCGAAGTGACGGTCGCACCGACGGGATCCGGAGCGATACGTTGATCCTCGCCCGCGTCAATCCGACAACGGGGGCCATCGGCTTGTTGTCGATACCGCGTGATACCCGTGTCGAAGTACGTGGGCGCGGGACCAGCAAGATCAACGCTGCCTATGCCTACGGGTACTTACACCCACAAGAATTGTATGCAGACAACATTAGCCAACAAGAGTCGGGCATGGCACTGGCTGCCGAAACAGTCGAGTGGTTCACCGATATGGGGAGCTACGGCGCTCGCATTGACTATACGATGCAAATCAACTTTGATGGGTTTGCTGCGTTGATTGACGCCATTGGTGGCGTCACCATTACGGTGCCTACTGCGATCGTCGACACTTCGTACCCGACTGCGGACTATGGCATTATGCGGGTGGAGTTTCAACAGGGCAGACAGCAAATGGATGGCAGTCGTGCATTGATGTATGCACGTACGAGGCATCCTGACAGCGATTTTGGGCGAAATCAACGGCAACAGTTGGTTATCGGGGCAATTGTCTCACGCTTGGGTGAGTTACGCCCATCAGAGATCGGTAGGTTGGCACTTGCTGCACCGCAGATACTCGGTGGCACACTCAAAACAACGATCCCGATGACGAATCCTCGCATGGTGTATGCAGCCGTTGCAACGATACTCAATCTTGATGCTTCGCTGATTTCGTCGTTCCGCATTGCTCCGCAGACGGTCAAACGCTACACCAGTGACGGGACCGATTTGGTATGGGATCAGGCAGGAGTTGCAGACCTGACCGCGCAGTGGATCGCCAGCACCGGCACCGTGGTGAACCCTAACGATGCATTGGTGACTGATCGCCTCACGACACTCAGTGCATGGGCACAAACCAATTGGCAGCAGCTTTTCGGATGGTTCCGCACCGCGACCGGGATAGGCGCTCAAGAGGGGCTCGCACGCATCCAAGTGCTGAACGGCGCTCGTGTCGCAGGACTGGCGCGACGGGTCACACAACAGCTGAATGCCGTTGGGTTTACCCTTGATGCGCCAGGAGACGTCAGTGGCACGATAGCCGAAACAATCATTTACGATATCACCAATCATCCCATGCAGGCCATGCAAATCACCAAAATAATCAACGGCCGCATTGTCCAAGGCAAGCCACCGATGGATATCCAAAGCGATGCAGATATCATCGTTGTGTTGGGCACCGACCAGTTGACCCCATAGGAATGTACACGCGACAAAACAGAACCGCCACACATTCAATGTGTGGCGGTTCTGGTATTGCATATGGGCGTTGCGCAACTGGTGTGTTACGGGATGCGGATGGTGATCTGGTCGACGAAAACGTCAGCATCGCTGGTCGTGGGGATGGCAATCATTCCAAAACGGGCACTGTCTGAGATTTCTTCGACAAGGACAGGGTCGGTTGGCACCCCGTTGATGGTTACCGTAATCGATGTACCGACAACAGACACTGCAAGTTCGTTTTCGACGGCTTCCCCGCGTTTGATTGATTCGGCTGTGCCGCTGCTGATTTCACGAAATGTCATGCCGACACGTTGCACAACGCGGTATGTTTGGGATTCGGGCTCGATGACGACTGCCACAAAATCCGTCTCATCGCGGTAGCGTACGATGATGCCGCCGGATCCCTTGGTAACTTGGAGCATCACCGTCATTATGACATCACTCTGCGTAATTGGGCGATAGCTCCAGGCTGCGTCACCCGACTGCATTGCAATGAGATGGAATCGTTTGCCATCGTACGCCGTACTCCACGTAGGACCTTTTGCTTCTGCCCAATTGACCATGGTGAAGTTGTCTTCAAAAAGTATGGTGGGATCGGGCGTCGGTGTAACTGCGGTGTCTTCGGCTGTCGGGGTGATGCGTGGGGTTCGCGTGATTGGTACCGTGGGTGTCTCTTCGATTGTCGGTGTTGTCGTCTCATCAGGTGCTGATGTGCGCGCGAATGTGCCAAACACCCAAACAAGTGCAACCGTGACCACGACGATAGCGACGATGCTGACCGTCAACCAACTGGTGCGTCGGATGCTCTCGTACGGCATGGTGAGTTGCCGTGCATTGATGGCAGATTCGGTGTTGCTGAGCAACGATGCAACATCGCGATAGAACGGATTGAGCTGTTGCAAGCGACGAAGGACCGCTACTGCCTGAATAAGTCTCCCACCATTGATATGTGCCAGCGCGGTTTCGTAAAGTTCGCTTTGGTGGTCTCGTTGGGTGAGTGGGCCAGTTGGCACTGGTGTCGAATTACGCCCAATACTCCCGCCTGGCATGGTCATGTTATAGTTTTCGCGGAGTTGGTCGTCACGCAACACACGGAATGCTTCGTTGATGCGTTGGCTACGCGCACGGGCATAGGACTTTTCTTCGTCGCTGGCCCGCATAAAGCGGTCAGGATGGTAAATTGCAATTTCTTGGCGAAATGCCTTTTTTATCTCATTGATGGACGCACCACGTGCGACATTCAGGATCTGGAAGTGGTCGAGTTGTTCGAAATCAAAACCTGGCACGGAACGCCCCCCTATCAAACCTAACTCGTATTTTACCATAGTCTCCGTATATCGCCCAAACGCACCAGATGTCTGGTCGTTTGGGTGCTTCACAGCAATACGTTAATCCATGTAGTCGAGCAAAAATCGGCTTGTGCGGAGTTTGCGCAGGGCTTTGACTTCGATTTGACGGATCCGTTCGCGGGTGACGTTTAACTCACGGCCGACTTCTTCGAGGGTCCAATTATGACCATCTTCGAGGCCGAAGCGGAGCTGCAAAACGCGCCGTTCTCGCTCGTTGAGTCGTGACAGAACTTCGAGCAATTGTTCACGCAACAGGTGATTGGTGGCGACATCCGCCGGTGCGAGCGCACGCACGTCTTCGATAAAGTCGCCGAGATGACTATCTTCTTCGGTGCCGACGGGAGTTTCGAGCGAAATCGGTTCCATCGAGGTTTTGCGGATCACGCGGATGCGGTCAACAGTGATACCCAACACTTCGGCGAGTTCGTCATCTGTCGGATCACGACCATGAACCTGCACCAGTCGCCGTGTCTCACGCATCAGTTTGTTGATGGTTTCGACCATATGCACGGGGATACGAATCGTCCGTGCTTGATCCGCGATGGCTCGGGTGATTGCTTGTCGAATCCACCACGTTGCGTAGGTTGAAAATTTGAACCCGCGGCGATGATCGAACTTTTCGACCGCCCGGATGAGGCCCACATTGCCTTCTTGGATGAGGTCAAGGAGCTGTAATCCGCGTCCGATGTACTTTTTTGCGATCGAGACAACTAGG
>CAIZHO010000598.1 GCA_903932805.1 uncultured Roseiflexaceae bacterium
AATGCGACGCGGGCGATGGCCCAGCCCGATTGAATAGAAAACTGAAAATCGCCGTTGAGGTCGCTTTCGACCAGTGTACGCACCATCTGAAGTCCCATCCCGGTACCCCGATGTGGCGGTAACCCAACGGTACGTTCCGGGCCATTATCGCGGACTTCGATGGCATAATCGTGCCCTTGATCGACCAACGTGATGATGACGTCGCCGCCCACCATCGATAAGCCGTGCGAAAGTGCGTTCATGATGAGTTCGTTCAACACAATCGCAAGGACCGTCGCTTGGCGCGATGCCACGCTGATTGCAACACCGGTAACGCGAAAGTTCACTGTGTGCGCAGGATCGGTCATACTGACGACCGCGTGATCGACGATTTGTTGGACGATGGCGTTGACGGTAGTGATCCCGATATCCTCGCGCGAGAGGAGATTGTGGACCGCCGAAATTGCCTGGATGCGGGCAACGCTGTCGCGCAGCGAATGACTCGCTTCGGATTCGACCGGCAAACGCCGGAGCTGCATGGTCAGCAACGCCGAAATCGTCTGGAGATTGTTGCGGACCCGATGATGCATCTCTTGGAGCATGACCGATTTGACAGCGAGCGCCCGTTGACTGTCGTCGTACAAGCGTGCGTTTTCGATGGCAATGGCAGCGGCATCGGCAAACGCCGCCAACAACCGTACCTGCTCGAAATCGTAGTAGTGTTCGTGCGCCATATACAAGCTGATAGCACCCAATGGACGTTCACCGCGCACACGCAACGGCGTGCAATAGAGCGAAAAGAAGCCGTCACGGGCGGCTGTCTCGGCCAAATCAGGGAAGCGTGTATCGGTAAACGCATTGAGCACCGCCAATGGACGGCCATCGTGTACCGCAGCGGTAATGCATTTGGGTATCGGTGACGGATTGCGTGGTGCCCCATGAGTCGCTGCCAGAACGAGCGTGTCATTTGCATCGATGCGAAAAATGTCGGCACGGGTGGCCTGTGAAAGTTCAACTGCCTTGTCTGCGATCAGTTGGAGCAGATCGTCAATCCGGAGCTGTTCGGCGATGCGCTTCGAGACCTGCTGCAGAGTGGTGAGTTCACGGATTTTGCGATGGAGCTGATTGTCGGCGTTCTGGTAGATTTGGGCATTGGTAATGAAGAAGGCGAGTTCGCCCGCAATGGTCTCGACGAAACTGACTTCACTCTGGCTAAACAGCCGGGGCTGACGTGTTTGTACGGTGACGACCCCTTGGAGCTTGGGGGTACCCAAATGGAATCGTCCGTCGCTGAAGAGCACGATGGGCACCGCTAAGATACCGTGGAGTTCGGGTGAACGTAACGAGCCATCAGACGCACTGCGACTATCACGGGCGGTGTCTTCGACCATAATTGGCTTACCGGCTTGGCCCGCTGCCCCGATGATGCCTTCGCCGAGTGACATCCGGATTTGACCGATGAGACTCTGGTCGAGGCCTGCACAGGCACGGAGCACGAGTTCGTTGGCATCGCGGTCATACAGGTAGATTGCGCAGACATCCACACTGCCGACTTCGATGACGGTGTCGACGACTTGGCGCATCGACGTATCGAGATCGAGGGTCGAATTCGCGGCAGCAATGATGCGCTGGAGGCCACGCAATTCAGCCATGCGACGGAGAAATTCGGATTCGCGCTCTGCATGTCGTTGCTCTGCTGACGCCGCACCGTAGGCGATCCAGATGTTGCGTTGGACGTCGGCGAGCGGCAACCCGTAGTGAGCGGCGATTGCGGGCAAAGCGGTATCGAGCGCTGCAATGTCGCCGTTTTGGTCGTACCAGCGGGTGGCAACCAGCCGCATCCCCTCGGCAGGGTCGATGTCGTGTTTGGGTATGAGTTCGACGGGGGTGGTCATGGAGCCTCCGAGTCAACTGCCTGCCAGAGGAGGGCATCTGCCCAAATCCCGCGGCCACCGATGGCGTCACGCAGCGGCAACAAGACGCGTGCGCTGGTGTCAAACGTATAGGTCCCGAGGTCTACCCACTCGTTCGCAACCGTCTGGAGATTGACGCGCGCTTCATTGATTCCATCACGGTGGACGATTTGGTAGGCGACCATGTCACTGTCGATGAGCCCGCTCAGTGCATATGGTACATAGACCAGCAAGCGATAGCGGCCGGGACGCAAGCTATCGACATGCCACTCGGCGACAGCGACGGGCCCAATCGGCCGTGCACGCCATGTCCGCAGGAGGTCGACTCCACGTTGCCCTGCCACATACGATGCACTCCCGCCGACACCCGATGGCGTCGATTGGGTCGTCAACCCTGTGACACGAAAATGGTCAGAGTCGCTACTATCAATCAATACATCCGGTGCGCTGACGGGTCCGCACGGAGATGGGATGTCAGCCCACATCCAGTAGCTCTGTGCACCCGCAGGATGTTGTTGCCACGGGTCGTCACCGGTACCACACCAGCCATACGGATCGATGCTGACGCCGGCATATTGGACACCGAAGTGCAGATGCGGACCTTTGGCGCAGCCCGTTTCTCCGATAATGCCAAGCACATCCCCCGTCTTGACCGACTGCCCCATCGCAACGGCGATACCCGATAGGTGCCAGTACAATGTGCGCACATCGGCACCGTGGTCAACGATGACCGCGAGCGTGTCACAATTGTCGTCAGCAATACCAGCGAAAATGACGGTCCCATCCGCGGCAGACAATGCTTCGTCGGGTGGGGCTGCAGCATAATCCCAGCCGTCATGTCCGTTGTAGGCAAATGCACTATCGGTCTCGGTATGGCCCCAGTAGGTCGTAATCCCATCATCGACACGCCGAGTCAAAAATGGCCCGCCGTGGTCAAAAAACGACGTGACGGGGAAGATGGCACGGAGCGGGCGCTGTAAACGGACGGTCGGTGGCTCACGAGCGGCGGGCGGTTCGGCAGAAAGTGCCCCAAACAGGCGTTCGTACACTGCCTGAAACTGTTGCAATGCAGGTTCGAGACGACCGTTTTGGATGGTCGGCGCAAGCACACGGGCCAGCACATACTGGGCATCGCTGAGCGACGCCGGTGCAGCGGCTTCGCTCCCGTCGGCATAGACCAAAGGCGGCCGCTCACGCAGGTCACGCCGCGCATAAAACAGCTCACGCACTGCCCAACGAATTTGCGCCGAAAAACCAGCGTATCGGCCGGCTTCGCGGTAGTTGCCCATAGCCCACTGGTAGCGTTCGGCAGGCAACCCCGGTTGGGTCACCACATCGCTGTGGTACTCGAGGAGCGCCAAGATGATTTTGGGGCTAACACTGTAGTAGAGGGTTTGACCGAGGATTGCTTTGCCGAAGGGTTGTCGGCGACCGGCCACGGTGACCGAGACGTCTGCCAAATCACCACCACTGGCACGGAGGAATTGCTCGATGGGCGCTTGGGTAAAGTCGCGATCATAGACAAGCTCCGCCATCGCGAGGGAACGAGGGGTGGGAGTAGGGAGCGGGGTACTGGGTATGTTGGCTTCTGCGGTCGAGATCGGCGGAGTCCGCAGATCATCAGCAGTGGGAACCGCACTAGGAAAAGCTGTCTCAACCAGTACGGGTGCTGGTTGGGTGGAGGTCTGACGGACGAGCCAAGCTACTCCCCCTCCGATGAGGAGTATGGTCACGATAACGCCAATAACCCATCGGGGGAATGCTG
>CAIZHO010000599.1 GCA_903932805.1 uncultured Roseiflexaceae bacterium
CGCGAGGCACGACGATTTTTGTGGTATTCTGCTGTATTAATTATACAAAGATGTATAGTTTGTACCGGGTGAGGTTGCGATGCCGCGTCCCAAAAAGACCCGCGAAGAAATAGCCCTGATGCGTGAGCGCATCCTCGATTGCGCCAATGCCATCCTCCAAGAGGAAGGCCCGGACGGGATGAGTAGCCGAGCCATTGCCGAGCGACTCGGTATGGCGCACATGTCGCTATATACGTATTTCGTCAATCAACGCGACATCCTGCAGACCCTCTCCGCACGGGAATGGACGCGTAATCGCGCGCAGATTGATTTGATTGTTGCGAACTTGAGCCCAGACACCGTCATCCCTGCCGTCCAAGGCGTGCTCCAATACATGGCGACCTATGCGGTCGAAAACCCGAATATGTACAAACTAGCCTGGATTTCACAGCACATGGGCTTCGAGAGTCACGAAGAGAATCTCGCCCGCTTGCAGGAGGTTGCCCAGCATTTCAGCTCTGTCGTGGGTTTCGGTATCGATAGCGGAGTGCTCATCCGGCGCGATCCGCTGGTGGCCGCCATCACGGCACTGACCATGGTCAACTCCCCGTTTTTTCTCTATTACAGCGGCAAAATTGCCTCCATGAGCATTTGCAAGGTCATCGCCGACGAGATGTACGCCTCTGCCTTGCAGTATCTCGGTGCCACCGACCCCATCACGCACTGACTCACCACATCGTCTGCTATGGTACGCTGTACCCGTTACCGTGTTGTTGCATCACCCAATGGAGGTTGTCATGCGAATCGGATTCATCGGGATCGGCGGCATCGTCGATATTTATCGCAAAGCGCTGGCACAGTACCAGACGCCAGTCACCGCAGTCTGCGACATCAACGCCGCACGCGTCGCCGAAGTGGCCGCTGCCGAACACTGCGCCGGCTATACCGATTACCGCGAAATGCTGGCCAACGAGCGCCTCGACGCGGTATTTATCGCTATCCCCCCCGGCTACCACCAGCAGCAGGTCATCGACTGCGTCAAGGCTGGTTGTGCCGTTTTTGTAGCCAAACCCGTCGGCCTCGACCCTGCCCTGGTGGCCCAAACACTGGCCGCCATCAACGCCGCCGGCGTCATCAATCAAGTCGGCTACATGGCCCGCTATGCCGACATCGTCGCCAAGGCGCGCGAGCTCATCGGGGACCGCAACATCGTCATGGGCCTGGCCCGCTTCATGGTGCGCATGCCGGCCAACCACCCGTGGTGGGGCAAACGCAGCATCTGCGGCGGCCAAATCATCGAACAAAGCACACACATGTTTGACCTGCTCCGTCACCTGATGGGCGAGGTCAGCCACGTCCAGTCATTTGGGCATCAAGGTGCCGCCGACGACATCGCCGACTTCGAAGACAGCACCATCGTGTCGCTCAAGTTCGCCAACGGGGCAATCGGCACGGTCATCAGCACCAGCTGCACCGAAGTTCCCGAAGGCTGTGGCTGGGAGTTGACCGGTCGTGACCTGTACCTCAAGCTCACCATGGACCTCGAACTGAGCGGTGTCATCGACGGCAAGCCGGTCAGCTACCACGGCGAAGAGACGGGCTACATCCGTCAGGTCGGCGAGTTCTTGACGGCCCTCAAGACCAAGAACCAAGCCATGATCAAATCGTCATACGCCGACGCAGTCCAATCCCTGCAGCTCACCATGGCAGCCGAGCGCTCGCTCCAAAACGGCGGCCAGACCATTCGATTGGAGTCCTAAATGAAGTTCGGTACCATGCAGAGTGTCCTCAAATGCGATATCGGCGAGGTCTTTCACCGTGCGGCCGCCCTCGGCTACCACAGCGTCGAACTCGATTGGAACAGCCCTGCCGATGCCCTGCCCGGTGGCCGCATGAGCCCCTCGATGCGTGACATGATCCGCATGACGGC
>CAIZHO010000600.1 GCA_903932805.1 uncultured Roseiflexaceae bacterium
ATCCGCCTTGCCGAAGACCTGAGTCTGTGGCTACCGTCGCGCCCCACCTACCACTTCGTCGCCAACGATGCCATCCCGTACGAGCCCATGTCGGCCAGCACCGAGAGCACCGCCGCGCGTATCAAAGCCCTGCTCGCCCTGCAGCGCAACGAATCGCCGATTATCGTCGCGTCCATTCGTGCGCTCTTGCAACCGACCATCAATCCTGCCGATTTGGCCGACAGTACGTTGACCGTGACGCTCAACGCGCGCCTCGACCCCCTGCAGTTCATCCACCACTGTGCCCAAATCGGCTACCGGTTGACGTCGGCGGTGTCGGAGCCGGGCGAAGTCAATCGACGTGGCGGCATCATCGACATCTTCCCGGTCGGTGCAGCCCAACCCGTGCGCATCGAGTTTTTTGGCGACGACATCGACTCCATCCGCGCCTTCGACCCGCTGACACAGCGCAGCACCGAGGCCATTACAGCACTGACGATCGGTCCCGCCTACGAGTACCACCACGCCCGGCACGACGCGGTGGTCTCATGGCTGCGCACCCAAGACCTCAGCGGCCTGCGCGACGAAGCACGTCACGAATGGGAGCAGCTGATCGAGCGGTTTGCCTTAGACGAACCCTTCGAAGGCCGTGCCCTCATCGCACCACTGTTTTCGCCGGACCTGCGGATGGCTTCGCTCCTCGATTATCTGCCCGAGCGCGCAGCCCTCATCCTCAGCGAGCCTGTGCTCATCGCCCAAGCCGCCAGCGAATACGCTATGCAACACGAGACGCGCCGCCAACAGCATGTCGACAGCGGCGAGCTCCCCGCCTGGTACCCCGTCGTCATCCACCCCTGGCGCACCATCCTGCAGCGCGTGCCGGTGATGCATGTGGCCACCAGCGACCTGCCGTTCACCGAGCTATTGCCCGACCCGAGCGTCGAAGCGCTCCCCGACGACCTCTTCCGTGGCGTCGACCTCTACGGCGGGCGCCTCAAAGAGCTCATCAGCGAGGTGGTCAAACGGCTGGCGCTGGGGCAGCACGTCTATTTGGTGACACCCCAAGCCGCCCGCCTGCACGAGATGGTCCTCGAAGCGAGTGGATCCGACGCCAGCCTGCACCTCGTCCACGGCGTCATCGACAGCGGTTGGTCGTCACCGTTGCTGGGCGTGACGGTTTTCTCCGACGCCGAGGTTTTTGGCTGGACCCAGCGCCGCACCGCCAGCAAGCCCAAACGGAGCGAGCGCGACGACCGTTCCTCCCAAGACCGAGCGGCGTTTTTGCGCGGTCTGCAAGTGGGCGACTTTGTGGTCCACATCGAGCACGGTATTGCGGTCTACGACGGCATGATCCGGCGCACCATCGACAAGGTCGAACGCGAATACCTCAATCTGCGTTACGCGGCCGGCGACAAACTCTATGTCCCGGTCGACCAAATCGACCGCGTCTCGCGCTACATTGGCTCGGGCGATGCCGAGCCGACGTTGACCCGGCTGGGATCCCAAGACTGGGAGCGTGCCAAACGCAAAGCACGCAAATCGGTCGAGGATTTGACCGAAGAATTGCTGGCGATCTCTGCCACACGGAGCACCGCCAAGGGGTTCCATTACACCGCCGACAACACCTGGCAGCGCGAGTTCGAAGCGGCCTTCCCATACAACGAGACCGTTGATCAGCTCAAAGCAATCAACGACGTCAAGCACGACATGGAGTCCGACCAGCCCATGGATCGTCTGGTCTGCGGCGACGTCGGCTTCGGCAAAACCGAAGTCGCCCTGCGGGCGGCAGTCAAAGCAGTCCAAGACCATAAGCAGGTCGCCATCCTGGTGCCTACCACCGTGTTGGCGCAGCAACATTTCGAGACATTCAGCCGGCGCATGGCGGCATTCCCCATCAACGTCGAACTCATTTCGCGCTTTCGGAGTGCCAAAGAACAAACTGCCGTCCTCGACGCCACGAGTAGCGGCAAGGTCGACATTTTGGTGGGGACGCACCGCATCCTGTCGAACGACATCCACTTCAAAGACCTCGGCTTGCTCATCGTCGACGAAGAACAGCGCTTTGGGGTCAAACACAAAGAACGCCTCAAGCAACTCAAAACCGGCGTCGATGTGCTCACCTTGACCGCGACGCCCATCCCCCGGACGCTCCACATGTCGCTGGCCGGGATCCGTGACCTGAGCGTCATCGAGACCCCGCCCGAAGAACGCATGCCGGTCAAAACATATCTCATCCAGCGCAACGACCGCCAGATCCGCGAAGCCATCGAGCGAGAACTCGAGCGCGACGGGCAGGTCTATGTGGTGCACAACCGCGTGCATTCGATCTACCACGTGGCAGACTCGCTCCACCGCCTCATCCCATCTGCCCGCATCGGGGTCGGGCACGGGCAATTGCCCGAACACCAGCTCGAAAAAGTCATGTTGGATTTCTACACCGGCAAGACCAATGTCCTCGTCTGCACAACCATTATCGAAAACGGGCTCGATGTCTCGTCGGCCAACACCATCATCATCGACGACGCACCCTACTACGGCCTCGCACAGCTCTATCAGTTGCGTGGCCGGGTCGGCCGCAGTACCCAGCGTGCCTACTGCTACCTCTGTCTGCCGCCGGGTGTGCCCCTCACCATCGAGGCCCACCAACGCCTGCAGGCCATCCAAGAGGCCACCGAGTTGGGGGCGGGATTCCGCATCGCCATGCGTGACCTCGAAATCCGCGGGGCAGGCAACGTCCTCGGCGCCGAGCAGAGCGGCCACATATCAGCCGTCGGGTTCGACCTCTATTCGCGCCTGCTCGAACAAGCCGTGCGCGCCATGAAGTACCGCTTCGACACCGCCCAAGTGCTCCCCAGCGACGACACCCAGGCGATACCGATTGCCCCCAAGCGCATCAGAGTCGACGAAAAAGTGCTCGTCACGCCGTTGGTCACCGTCGACCTGCCCCTCAACGCCTTTCTGCCGGTCGATTACATCCCCGACGACCAAGTCCGCCTATCGACCTACCAACATTTGGCCGAGGCGCAGACCCTCGTCGCCATCAAAGGCTTGCGTGCCATGTTGCGCGACCGCTTCGGAAAGCCGCCCGAACCGGTCGAGCATCTCTTGACCTGGCTCCACATCAAATCGCTGGCGCTCCAGGCGGGGGTCCCATCGGTGGTCGCCTCCGAGCAAGAGTACATCATCAAGTTGCCCGATGGCCACGACGAGCTACGCACCCGCCTGGCACGTCGGTTCATCCGCGAACGCCACATCAAAATCGGCCCCCAGTTCGTCCGCATTGCCCGCTATCAGGCGGGTGCCGCCTGGCTCGAACACATCGTCGCCGTCCTCGAATGCCTCCAACCAACCGCCGCATAGTGCACCGCCGCACCGAAGGGACTACCGTCATGATACGCACCGTCTATGTGACCGACGCGACCTACACCCACCACGATTACGAACGCGCCGCCCTCTCCGATTACGATGTCCGCTTCGAAGTCCGCCAATGCAAAACCGCCGCCGACGTCATCGCCCAGTGCGCCGACGCCGAGGCATTGCTGAATCAGTACGCACCCCTCACCCGCGAGGTCTTTGCCGCACTCACCCAACTCAAGATGGTCGTCCGCTACGGCGTCGGCTACGACAGTGTCGATGTGGCGGCAGCAACCGACCATGGTGTCATGGTGGTCAACGTGCCCGACTACGGCGTCCAAGAAGTCGCTGATCACACGCTGGCCATGTTGTTGGGCATCGTGCGCAAAATCCCACAGACCGTTGCGTCGGTCAACAGTGGCGTCTGGAACGACAACCTCTTCCACCCCATCATGGGCTTGGCAGACAAAACCGTCGGACTGCTCGGCTTCGGCAATATCGCCCGCGAAGTCAACAAGCGTGTGCAGGCCTTTAACATGCGCGTCTTGGCCTACGACCCCTACGTCGCACCAGACGTTTTTGGGCACCATCATGCAACCCAGGCAAGCTGGCAAGACGTCCTCAGCCAATCCGACATCGTCTGCATCCACCTGCCACTCAACGCCGATACTCGCCACTTCATCAACGCTGAGCGGCTCGCGATGATGAAGCACACCGCCTACCTGGTCAACACCGCCCGCGGAGGGATCGTCGATGCACAGGCACTCGCCGACGCCCTAACGGCCAACCGGCTCGCCGGCGCTGCCCTCGACGTCCTCGAACACGAACCAATGCCGGCAGTCCATCCGCTCCGCGGCATTGATACGTGCATCATCACCTGTCACATCGCCTGGTATTCCGAGGCGTCATTGGTGCGCCTGCAGCACTATGCAGGGCTCGAGATAGCCCGCGTCTGCGCCGGCGGCCAACCCA
>CAIZHO010000601.1 GCA_903932805.1 uncultured Roseiflexaceae bacterium
CTGTGCCATAGATTTCATTGCCCATAACACCTACTGCACTCGTGGTTGTACAACCGAAAAATGCCTCTGTAAATCCGGCACTAGCACCGGCTAGGTCTTCTTCAAAGAACGCGGTCCAGACAGCGTCGCCCGCATCTTTGTCTGGGTATCCATAGTCCTCTTCGTACACATCGGCGTACCCCAATACGTAATCCTCAAAGAATGCATCCGCGCCCATGTTGTCGTACCCCGACTCGGCTCGAGCTGGGTGAGGACGCGAACCCTGAGTGAGCGCGGCTTCGATCTTTGCTGGAGTTAGTGTTGGATACTTCCCCGCTACTAGGGCAGCAACGGCTGACACATGTGGGGCAGCCATGCTTGTTCCTTCATAAAGTGCCCACGTGTATTGCCCATCAAAGTCCAGACTTGCTGAGCTAATGGTGGAGATGATGCCTCCTTCAACAGTGTAATCAGTCCATACGCGGCACCATGGGCTTGCCACGTCGATCCAGCTTGGATGCCCGTAGCTCCATCCGAGTCGAGCCTCACCAAACGGACATCCCGGATATACCGCGAGACCAGATTCATCTGAATCGTCTGGCGCATAGTTGGAATCACCACCAGGTGCTGCGATGTCAACGCCCGCACCAACATTTGTGTATGAGGCTGGGTAACCGTCTGGTCCTGTTGCTGCAACGGTGAATGCTTCGCGGCAGCTTGCTGGAGAGTAGTTACGAGCATCGTCGTTAGAGTTTCCTGCAGACACTACGACCACTGCTCCAGCGGCTCGTGCAGCTCGAATTGCGGCGGAAGTATTTACGTCACACTCGCCCCATCCTCCGAGCGAGAGATTGATTACGTCTGCTGGGAACGCGTTCGTTGGAACGCTCTGCCCGTTTGCCCCTGCAGGGACTGAGAGGCCTGCCGCCCAACGAATTGCGGCGTTAATGTCGGCATCGCTTCCGCCGCATTGCCCAAGGACACGCACCGGGAGGATTGTTGTCTCAGGTGCAATTCCAGCAATTCCACTTTTGTTCAACTGCGCTGCGATTGTCCCTGTGACGTGGGTGCCATGCCAAGATGATGATGCGCCATCTCCATCGTCAAGACACCAATCACCAGGATCTGATGGATCCGTGTCGCTCCCGAGTGAGGTGTCGTTGTCGTTGCAATCGGTAAGCGTTCCGTAGCAGACAAAGTCATATCCTGGTGCAAAACGAGCGCGTGCAAGGTCGGGATGCCCGGCGAGAATGCCGGTGTCTAGTACCGCGACGACGCTCCCACTGCCCTTTGCGAGCTTCCAGGTGCTCATCATGTCAATGCCATACGGGACGTTGTATGCGTTTCTCATCTGAGGCCCAAAGAGGCTCCACTGATCAAGCCACCCCGCTTCACGAGAACCATCGGGTTGTGGGCGAACAGCATCAATTGTGTATCGGCGAACCCTTTCGAGCGTAAGGCCTCTTGCGGCAAATGAGGCGCGGATCGCTGCAAGATCTGTCTCTGTTTCATATGTGATCCGAACAGCAACCTCATCGCCATCTGTTGCTTCAATCGAGCCGCCCACAGAGGAGATCGCCACCCCAAGCGCGTCGAGCGACCCGGTGACGGTGAAGCGGTATGGCCAAAACGCACGGCTACGCGCGCCAGCGCCGCTACGCGCCTTCACTGCAGAGCCTTCAGCGGTTCGTAGCTCTGCGCTCGCCGTGGCGGACTGAGCGCCAGAACTAGTCAGCATGATTGCGGCCCCGAGGGCAACGCTGAGCAATGTGGTGATCAGGCGTCTAGTGCGCGAACGTTGCGCAATCGGCGATTCGCTGGCAGTCATTCGACCTCCTCAAGAATCCGAGCCTCGGAAAGCCCGAGACCTCAGGTGAGGATAGGACTGCAGCCATCGCGGGACGCCCTTGTTCCGATTTCCCACGCCCTACTACCTGGGCGTGCCCAGGGTCTACTCAGTGATCGTGAGCTGGAAGGTCAGGGTCTCTCCAGTGGTGGCGTTTGTAAGCGTGATCTCAACGGTCCCTGGGGCAAGCATCTCAGCCCCCGGATTGAACGTTGCACCCTCTTGCTCGCCGCCAGCGGTGAGGGCGACTAGATCCGTAGGTTCGGCGGTCAGCGCCCATGCCCCTGGATCCTCAACGTTGAACACAGCTATCCGGCCGACGGGGATCGTGGCACTTGTCTGGGTAGCGTCAAGAATGACTGGTCCAATCACCTGTGTGCTGCCGCTGGGTGATTCGCTTGCGCCGCCGCCACATGCTGCGGCACCGCCAACCAGTGCTGCGCTAAGAAGGAGAAGCTGGAGTGACGTTGAACCGCGCATATGACACCTCATCTATGGGGCGGAA
>CAIZHO010000602.1 GCA_903932805.1 uncultured Roseiflexaceae bacterium
ACCCTGCCGTCCAATGACCGCGATTATCCTTCAGTCGTTCGGGGATCTCTGCCCAACGTTCGACAAAGTACGGTTGGAGCAGTCCAGCGTCTTGTGCTTGCTGCCCATATGCAAAACTCACATCAACCACATCCGGCGCAATCGCATCACGTGACAAAGCTGCGAGATTCATTGCAGCAAGCACACCATCCGAGCTCACATCAGGGGTCAACTCATTTACTTGTATCCCATATTGCAAGGTAAAAGATTCGATAATAGCACCGTAATTCAACCAATCCTGAGGCAGCCCGATGACAGTCAGTTCCCCTTCTGCTTGGGCTTTCGCAATAAGCATTTGGCGCCCACCTGCATCTTGCATCGTACGTGGCCCGGCTGCAGGTGCAACGGGCAAAAGCGGCACGGCTGTCGGCTGCGCATTTGTTGCAGGAGTCGGCGTCGCGGGGGCTGGAGCAACCGTCGGTGTGAGCAGTAGATCATTGAGCTGCGCCACGGTTGGCGCAACGGACGGTGCGGTGGGTGCCTGCACGGTACACGCCGCCAGCACCGATTGCATACCTACCAGTGCACAATTGCGCAAAAAAATCCGCCGGGATTGACTGTGTCTCGTATCCGCCACCATGCATCCCCTTTTGTCCTACGGCACGTACAGAAGCGCGTCTATCTCACATGCTATACTATTTTCGCACTATTACAGGCGGAGTGTATCCATGCCTTCAGAATTTGATCCGATGTGGGAGTACAGCACACAACTTGTACACGCTGGTGAACGGCTTGTGCACCCTCCAGGCCGGCCGACAACCACTCCGCTCTATTCGTCCTCGACCTACTACCATGATTCACTCGATGCATTCAACGATGCGCTTGCGGGTCATGGGTATGCATATGGCCGCAACGGCAACCCGACCAATGTCGCGTTCGAACGAGCAGCTGCAATTGCCGAAGCCGGTACCGCCGCGGTGAGCACAGGGTCTGGGATGGCAGCGATTTACACCGCGTTATTGGCAGCCGGCCGGGTACATGGGGGAGCGCTCCGTACGATTGTGGCACCACGGGACGTGTATGGTGCGACGACGGTCATGTTGCGAGATTTTTTTGCACCCAATGGCATCCAAATACTCACCTGTGACATGACAGATCTCGATGCCCTCGATGCACTGTTGGCGGCGCACACCGTAGATGTTGTGTATGTCGAACAGTTGTCGAATCCGTTGTTCCGTGTCGTGGATATGCACGCTATTTGTTCGCGGGCGCATGCACACGGAGCGCGCATCGTGGTCGACAACACAATTGCAACGCCGATTGTACAAAAGCCATTAATACTCGGCGCTGATTTCGTCTGTCACAGTGCAACGAAGTATTTTGCTGGGCATGGCGATGTTTCGGGTGGAATAGTTGTCGTACGAGACGACGCTGCAGCTGCTGCCCTTGCACACAACAACGCAACCCTCGGGATGGTGCTCGGACCCTACGAGGCACAACAAATCTTGCGTGGAATAAAAACAATGCCGCTCCGTGTAGAGCGCCAAAATGCCAGCGCGACCACGGTTGCACAGTGGCTAGCGACACATCCAAACGTCGCCCGTGTGCATTATCCTGGGCTGCCCACGCATCCCGATCATGCGACGGCACTGCGTACATTAGGTGGCCGTTTTGGTGCGATGTTTGCCTTCGAGTTAGCACCGTCTGTCGTCTTGGAGCAATTCGTTGAACGGTTACGGATGATATTAATGGTAAGCACGTTAGGTGACATCTACACCATGGTATCCATTCCTGCACTAGCGTCCCATCGTGGCCTCACACCAGACGAGCGTGCAGCTCGCGGTATTTCGGACCAGCTTATCCGGGTGTCCATTGGAATTGAAGCGGTCGATGATATTATTGCTGATTTTGCACATGCATTGGGATAAGGGGCAACCATGCGGGTAGCAGCGTTTGCTTCGGGGAGCACAGGGAACGCAACGCTCATCACCACCCCCGATGGCGCATTGCTCTACGACGCAGGGCTCCCACAGCGAGCGATTGCTGCACAGTGCGCAAGCCTCGGTGTCGCAATGAGTGCCATACGTGGGGTTTTTGTGTCACATGAACACACCGATCACACCACGAGCGCAGTCGCACTCGCCCGACGCTATCACATCCCGTTGATTGCAACTATGGGTACCCTACGCGCTCTCAATATCCCAGCAGAGGTCGAAACCATCGTCTGTCGAGCAGGTGACATGCTTGCATTGGGTGCATTTTCGATTCTCCCGATCCGCGTGAGTCACGATGCCCAAGAACCGGTCGGTATGACCCTCCGCTACGCTGAACGGACCGTGTCAATCGCAACGGACTTAGGTGAGTGGGATAACACACTGCTCGATGCCTGTCGCGACGCCGAGCTCATCATCATCGAATCGAATCACGAACGTGAACACCTGATGCAATGCGGGTACACTGCCGCACTCAAGCAACGCATCGCGAGTCGAACGGGTCATCTCGACAACGTACAAGCGGGTACTTTTCTGGCGAATCTGGCTGCAGATGGCAAACAACGTACGGCATGGTTGGCACACCTGTCACAAGAAGCAAATACTGCCACGGTTGCACTCCGCAGTGTCTCAGCCGTCCTGAAGTTTCATCAGTGTGAAGCACAGTATCGATCGATTGTCGCCTTGCCACGTCAAAAAACCATTGTGTGGGGTGATGCACAACGAAGTTATCAACTCGATATGTGGTCGCAAATCCAAGAATAGAACATTTGTTCTAATTTGTAGTATACTCCTCCCATCGAGCACGTAGCTTGTAATGGGGGGAAAATGATTCGCTTCGGAGTCAGCACACACGACTATCGGCCGCGACAGACAACGATGTTATCGTTGCATGCGCTGCTATTGCACGCTGTTCACGAAGGGTTGGGTGTCTGCCGCATCCCCGCAGCATATATTGCGCCCCTCGCAGAGGCAAGCGCCCAACCGCTCCGCACCCTCGTGCAACAGTACGAACTTCGATTGGTGGTGCACGCACCGATTGTTGCACCACATCGGCTCGAAGAATGGTTTGCGACGGTTATAGGGTTCTTTGCACAACTCGACGCTGCGGATGCAGTGATCATCTGCCATCTGCCACATCTTCATCGTGCCGACCGCGCTCTGTTCGAACGGCTCCCTGCATGGATCGTGCATCACCTCGCTGTCGAACTAACACATCAGCCTGCTGCTGAACTAATCACCCAACTGTCTGAATATGGGGTTCCGGTGGTTTTCGACACCCTCCACTACGATAGCCAACTGCCGTGGCCGTACCATCCCATCGAGACGATGTTTCTCTGCATGGCGAGCTGGCAGGGACGCAGGCCACTCATCCATCTCAGCACACAAGCAACCGAAGTGGGTGTCAGAAGCACACCCCCGCCGCGCGGGCAACACAGCGACGTACTTGCGCCGATGGCGGCTGTCTGGGTGGTACGGTCATTGATTGACGCGGGGCACAGCTCGGATATCGAAATCGAGGCAGACAGCGGAATCATCGCATATCGACACCTCAACGAAACACTCTCGCGCTACATCCCCGATCTTACGCCGTCAAGCACCCACAGGAGGAAGCATGCTCCAAACCCCGCACACCCTTTTGGCACTATTGAAGCGACCCCGCGATGAACAACGGTTAGTCGACTCGTTGACCTACCACATCCCGCTCGCGCAAGCCAAACACTTCCATGGGACGCAAGAGATTGCGTTTTATGTGGGCAATTGGCATCCGCTGTCGCCGCATTGCGTGCGCTACCGCGCTACCATCGTTGATGCCGTCATTTGTGCACGCGCTGCGTACATCGTCGACGAACCCACCCATCCCCGTGCGGCTGAGCAGTATATGGTACTGACCGTCTGCGATCTCACCACGCTCGATCCACTCATCCCCAGTCAGCGTTGGCGCCGTATCACGCTCCACCGCATCAATACTGAAGTACTGCATCGTACACCCGAGCTCGGGCAGATCCAACGCATTGCACGGCGCATGCCAAGCACGACCGAACGCTGGGAGTGGTAGTCTCTATGGGCACTGATTGGCAAAGGTCGTGACATCAGTGATTAACCGACCAGGATCCTCGGTCAAGGCATGGAACAAGAGCTCCGAATGCCCTCGGCCAGGATATGGGTTAAACGTCACGGGGACGGTAGCAGCAGCCAGGGCATCTGCATACTGCTGCGACATGCTGATGTCTACGGTGTCATCCGCATCACCATGAATCAATAATGTGCGGGGGAACACCGCTAACGACTGCAGACGCGGCGATGTCTCGGCAAAGCGTTCGACACCACCCATCACCGCCGTCATCACCGGGGCCGTCCGCCCGTTTGCATATTCGTAGGCATATTGTTCGGCGATGTCATAGACACCACTTATCCCAAAATACCCGCAGAGCTTCGGTTCGGACATCGTCAGCTGCTGGACATCTGGATCAAGCAATGCCATGGCACTCAATTGTGCACCGGCAGATTGACCACCCACGACAATGCGGGCTGGATCGCCGTTGTACGACGAGATATTTTGCTTCGTCCAGGCAATTGCATTGGCGACATCGTCTACCATGCTGGGGTAGCTGGCATCTGGGTAGAGTTGATAGGCAGGTACGACGACAATCATGCCCTGCGGTACCAGCTTCTGGGCAACGAGTGCATACAATTCTTTGTTGCCGGAATTCCAACTGCCGCCATAGATATACACCACCACGGGGTGTTTCTCATTATCGTCAGGTCGATACACATCGAGCAACTGATGTGTCTTCGGCCCGTACCTGACGTTCTTGGTGAGGTACGGATATTCTTCGTAATACGCTCTCCCTACCCGTACGACATTCATCAGGCGAGCATTGAACACGATTTCTTCGCGAAAATAGACCCCTGCAACGGTGATGACCAGCAAGAATCCCACAAGGATGCGCTTCCATATTGACGAAAACATCGAGTCCTCTTTCTTCCGACAAAGCCGACTGCGTCTGCCTCATCGACCAATTGATTCCCATCGCATCACCGGGCTGCGCGCAGCGCCGTCACTCGAACCATGCATGACGAGTCCGCTTCCAAGGTGCGTCGCTATTTCGTGGACGGTATCTGCAGCACGCGCGCTCCCGAGGATTGCGACCGTCCCACCGCTCCCCCCTCCGGTGATTTTGGCACCGAAGAGTCCGTGGCGTGCGCCACGTCTGCGGACTGCAGCAACAATTGCATCAGTAGCGTCAGAGCCAAGCCCACATGTACTGTAACTTTGATGGGATTGGTACATCAACTCGCCGAGGAGTGTCGCAGTGGACTCATCTTGATACCCCTGCACGAGCTGCGCAAAGAGTTGTACCCGATGATGCTCAGCAATGGGATGCGTCGCAGACGACCGCACCTGATAAAGCCGTGCAGCGTCTATGGTGGTCACCGAATCGCCATGTGATCCGTAGCGGATCATGAAGTCCGCCCCTGTCATGGTGACGGGTAAGACGTCAGCGAAGGAAGCAGCGTATTCTGATGGGGTAATATTGGCCAGATAGCCGTTCCAATGCTCGTGAGGGATGTTCTGTTGTTGTGCATACGATTCGAGTATGCGTAACCCCATAAATGCACCGACCCGCACCGACCCATAATCTGCACCGCCGACCGAATGTCGCACGCCGGAGTCGATGCCCCAGACATGTACATCGCTTGGAAGCGAAATCCCCGGGAGCAGCTGCGCAGGTTGGCAGCGTAATGCAAGCAACGTGTCTGCCTCGCCGCAGGCTGCAGTCATCTGGTCCATCAGACCACAGGGTGCGCCGACAATCAGATTTTCTACCATTTGACACCACAGTGCCAGTGTCGTCGCCTCGATGTCGCGTCCACAGGCAGCTGCCAGCGCACGCATGGTAGCGACTTCGATGGCAGCCGAAGAGCTCACACCCTTGCCCAATGGCACATCCGAATCGACGACTATGGTCATCCCGCCGCTCACATTGACACCAGTGTGATGCACCAACACCGTCAATGCGCCCACGATATACCCAGCCCACGCAGTTGCGGGGTCTGCCTGTACGACGGCTCGCACTGCGTCGATTGTCACGCCCAGTTCACACACATCTCGGGTTGCGTAGGCTGCACGTTGGTTGCCCAAGATTGCTGCGTCGGCACGGCTTTCGATCAGGACGCGCCCATCATTGCGGTGCTGCACATATGCAACAGCCGCTACCGCAAGCGGTAACTGGAGCACCAACGAACCAGAATAGTCGGCAATCCCACCCATCACATCGAGGCGTCCCGGCGCACGGGCAACCCATACTGGTGCTGCCGGATCGAATACCGTGGAGAGTGTCTGTTGGACAGCAGACACGTCAATGGTTGGGGAGAGTACCGTCATATTACGCCAAGGCATGGTGGTCCTCCAGTGGCATATCGTGGTGACGCAGCGCTTCTTGGAGGGCTGGCAACACGGTAGCAGCGAGCGCTTCATTGGCAAATGCGACCCACGAGACCGGCGAACCGACGTCGAGCGGCGCATCGAGGGGAGTTCCGTTTGCTTTACAGACGATAATACCCGCTTCACGAGCAATAAGCTCGGTACAGACATCGTACGGGTGACAACACAACATGGCGGTGTGTGCGTGTCGCGCTGATGGGGCGAGTAACAACGGCCGGACATCTGCAAGCCAGCGATCATGCCCAGCCAGCAACTCCGCAAACTGCCCACCGGTCGATATATATTGATCTTCGAAGCAGAGCGCTCGGCCGGCCGGCGGCGCGCCCAGAAGTGTCGTCACAACCATATCATCAACAGCTGCCAGGCGGGCACGTTCGCCGGGGAAGAAGCGAGCAACATTGCCGAAGCCTTGCAAAATAGTCGTCGCCTGAGACGGCCGTACCGGCAAGACAATTTCGTCACCCGCAAGACGGTTGGTGCGTCGGGCGTGTACCCCTTGCCCGCGCATCGCCCAGTACTGGTCTGAGAGATGTTGCTTGACGAGTGGAATTTCGGTCATGACTGCAATCGTGATGTCAGACAGATTGGTCGCAGGCCCACGATATGGCGCAACCCCCGTCAAAATCCATGCAGAGCGCTTTTGGTACATCAACCCACGCGTTCCATCAATAGGGTCAACGATGATGACATACGCCAGTTCATCGTGAGGTGTCCCGGCGGGGAAGTCGCGTATGCCCGATTCACCCAATCCTTCTGCAACCAACCGAAACGGCACCGTAGCGCCTAGTGCAGAGAATTGTTCGATCAGAACAGCCTCTGAGACACGATCAATTGCAAAAATCGTATCTCCGCCTTCTTCGGCGTCTACATGTGCCAATTGTTCGAGCGCACTGTCCTCGCACGCACGGACCACTGCATCGCGAATATGTGCATGGATCTGCTGGATGTGTTCGCAGAGTAGACGTTCGATGCTCACTCATTCGCTCCTTCGCTCAGATAGTGGTGGCTACTGACGGCACGCAGTGCCTGTGCACTTGCTTCTGGCGATGTGTCATTCAGAAAGTTGCCGCCGCCAACTTCCGGTCCGGCGAGATATTTGAGTAATCCTGGCTGCCGCAACGGGGGGTGAAAGGTGATGTATGCATGAAAGTCTTCATAGGTACTCCCATCCGTTGGTGCTTGGTGCAACGGCATGACATACGGGAACGACTGCTGCCAGAGATTATCAAACCGTACAGTAACCGCTTTGATTGCATCCGCGAGGGACGCTGATTCGCTGTCATTGAGTAAATGAAAATGCGACACTTTTCGCTTCGGTACGATATAGACTTCATAGGCATAACGGGCAAAATACGGCACGAATGCAATCGTGTGCGCATCCTCATACAGAATCCGACGACCATCTCGGTGCTCTGCCGTGATGATGTCTGCCATAAGCCCACGCCCTTCGGAGCGCGCATACTGCGTCATCGCCTCGAGTGCCGTTTGGATCGTTTTGAAAACAAAATTCGTCGCATAAATTTGACCGTGCGGATGCGGATTCGATACGCCGACCACGGCTCCTTTGTTCTCAAAGCAGAGCACATGATTGACCTGTGCAAGTGTACCGAGGTCGAACGTCTGTTGCTGCCATGCAGCCACAACACGCTGGATATGCCCGACCGGGAGCTCTGCAAGCGTAACATTGTGGATCGGGCTAAAACAGAGCACGCGGGCAATCCCGTCGGCCCGCCGGGTTTGATAGGGTGGCACTGGTGCGATTGGCTCGGGGGCAAGGGGCCCGACACACGGGTGGTCGTTATCAAACACAAACACATCGGTGTATGGCGGATTGTGCGTGCCGTGGATACGCGGATTACCGGGGCACAAATAACATGTGGGATCGTATGCTGGTACATCGGGGAGCGGTGTACTAACGCGCTGCCCTACCCACGGCCGATGTTGACGGTGGGCAGCGATAACAACCCATTCTTGGCGAAGCGGATGCCAGCGCTCTTCCCACATCCCAGCTGCTTCTTGCATCTCGATTCCTTTTGCGACCTACACTGCGTCTATTGTAAATTGAAAACAACGAAATGTGGCATTTTCTGCGTATTCAAAACTCCCAACTGACGAAACAGACCGAACGACCCGACCATTCACCGGTACAATACATACGAACATGAGGAGAGTGACGTGCGTATTGTCATTGTAGCCAACGCCCCAGTCATCCCTGACCGACGCCTTGTTGGGTGCATCGATGATGCAGATTACCTCATTGCTGCAGATGGGGGCGGTCTGGTATTGACCGCGATAGGCAGGGCTCCGCAACTGTTAATCGGTGATCTTGATTCGATTGATGATGCGAGTTTGTCCTTCTTTACGGCTTCGAAAACCGATATACGACGCTTCCCTCGAGAAAAAGACGAAACAGATCTCGAGTTGGCACTCCAGGCAGCGGTGTCGCTGGGTGCACATGCGATCGATTTATTTTGCGTGCTGGGTGGACGTTGGGATCACACACTCGCGACCATTGCAATGCTGAGTATGCCGATGCTTGCGCACCTACGCGTGCGGATTTATGCAGAACACCAGCGCATCGAATTGATCCGAACGGCAGCAGTCATTCAGGGCACTGTTGGTGATGTGGTGTCGCTCCTGCCGTTGACACAGACGGTCAATGGCATCACGACCATCGGATTGGAATATCCGTTAACCGACGCAACATTGTATATGGAGCAATCCCGTGGGGTGAGTAACGTGCTCACTGAGCCTGAGGCGCGCGTTACTATCGCAGATGGATTGCTGCTCGTCATCCACACCGAGTCCAGCTGACATATCGCAGCACACGTGAACGAACAGTTGCACAACAGCATGTAAACAATTAACGGTATGTATCTTTTGTCACAATGCAACAATTGTTGCGTAGATGAAAGACACTATTGCAAATCATTAAAAGCTATGCTACACTGCTCATATGAGCTGGGTGTTACTCAATACGTCCAAGTGTTTATCCCCTCGGGGCTTCATTTGTTGCGTACAGGACAAACCACTCCCTGGTCCGCGCATACCAGATATCCCATTGGAAGTACCAACCTTGGAGACAAGAGGAGAGCTAGCGATGAGCTACGCTGACAAGACACTGAATTGTCGCGATTGTGGTGAACCATTTGTATTCACCGCCGGCGAACAAGAATTCTACGCCCAGAAGGGCTTCACCAACGAGCCAACTCGTTGTCTGCCATGCCGGCAGTCACGCAAGTCCCAGATGAATGGGCGCGGCGACAGCATGGGTGGCGGGTACCGCGATCGTTCCGCAAGCAGCGGACCCCGCGAACAATACGCAACCGTATGCGCAGGTTGTGGCAAAGAAGCAACTGTTCCATTCGTACCCCGCAATAACAAGCCCGTTTACTGCGATGATTGCTTTCAGAATCAGCGCCGTGGATCACGCGCCTAGGGTTTTTCCCGACGCTGTGTTTTCGTAACAACACTCTCCCCAAGCAGATGGCGCGATGTGCTTGGGGAGTAAAAAATCCCGGTCGACGATGTCGACCGGGATTTTTGTGCGTTATGCCATCTGTGTTGGTTGTTTCGAGCGCCAGATTGACCACACAAGCCCACACATGCTGAGCGCCAGCAGCGCAATCAGCGACGGAGTCAACGGTGCATCCATCGGTCGGGTCGAGACTATGATGGGGGCGATGATCAACGATACCAAGTTCATGACTTTGACCATCGGATTGAGCGCGGGACCAGCCGTGTCTTTGAGGGGGTCACCAACGGTATCACCGACCACTGCGGCCTTATGCGGCTCGGAGTGCTTGCCTCCATGGTGGCCTTCTTCGATATGCT
>CAIZHO010000603.1 GCA_903932805.1 uncultured Roseiflexaceae bacterium
CGATCTACCACATGTACCCCATCCACCTGCGGCTTGATGATGTGCATGTAATTATCCTCTCGGTACCAGCGCCAATCGGGTTCGGGATTGAACCACAGCACCTTGTGCGCTTTTTTGCGTAATGCCACAAAGTCCTCGACCCGCGGCACACCACGATGATCGTCACCGTCACCCATGAAGATGACCGTCGTTGTCCGATCCACCGCGCCGGAGTGATCCTTGAGGAAGGTCGTCAAACAGCTCCCCAAACTGGTCTGGTACGGCCCGCCTTGGATGCGATCCGGTAGAATCTGAATCGCCGCTTCGGGACGCAACTCTTGGAAGTCCTTCGTCACATCGGCAATCGTCCGGTAGTAGACAAATGGCCGTGTGCGTTTCACCTGGTCCTGGAGCGCATAGACCAGCAAGAGCATAAACGCCGCCGCCGCCCGCATCGAGCCCGATACATCACAAATAACCGTCAATTTTGGGCGCAAATCTTTCTTGATGTAGCGTAATTCCAAGGGAATGCCCTGGTAGCGCAGATTGGCCCGTACCGTGCGGCGGATATCCGGCGTGCCGCGCTGGGCGCGCTTCATGCGCAATGCCGCACTCGAGCGCAAGCGTGCCGCGAGCCGGCTGACTTCACGACGGAAGGTGGGCACGTCGTCGAAGCTGAACTGATCAAACGGTCGATCGAGCAACTCGTCGCGCTTGACCTCGCGGTCCTCGTCTGCCTTGCCCGCGCCTTGTTCGGCCTGGACCATTTCGGCAACCTGCTGGGCAATGGTGGCCCGGTTTTCACGCAAATCGCGCTCGATTTGCTTCATCTGTGCCGGGTCGACGCCCATCTGGCGCAGGCGTTCGAGCACCATTTGCAACATTTCGTTGGCGATGGGCATCCCAATGCCGTCCATGGCCATACGCATGGCCCACGACAGCGGCAAGCCTTCGCTCATGTCGGGCATGGCATCCTTCTGCTGCATCATGTCGCGTAGTTCGGCGCGGGTCATGCCGTTGCCCATCAACGCCTCGATGAGTCGTTCGAGCGCCTCATCGTCCAGGCTGTCGAGCAACTCTTGGAGCATCTGCTCGAGCTGCGCCGCCCCGTCATCGGGCAACCCACCGCCGGGTGTTTGCATCGGCGGCGGCGCATCGACCCCAAAAAACTGCGGGAACAGCTCGTCAAAGACTGCCATGTCGGCACGCTCTTTGACCAAGCTACTCTGCAAGGCAGTCTGCACTGCGCCGCGCTCGGCGACGTCGATCTGCTCGAGGGCACGCAGAGCGTCGATACTTTCGGCCATCGACACGCGCACCTCGCGACCGCGCAAGGCCCGGATGAATGCAATCAGTCGCTCGTCCATCGCCTGACTCCGTCCGTTGTTACAGGCTCATTTTTATCCCAAAATTCTGACAATTTGATGCGGTTTTTATCGGTCACGACGACCACGGTCACGATCGCGATCTTTGCCGCGATCACGGTCTCGTTCGCGGGTCACATCGGTCGGGGCGTCGTCGTCGCGACTGACCAATCGTTTGCCCTTCTGGACATCCGACTCGTACTTAAGCAGGACGTTCATGGTCGCATCCATGGCGTTGCGGTCGAGATGTTTGACGTTGAGTTCGACCAAGGCCCGCGCCCAATCGATGGTCTCGGACATGCTGGGGGTCTTGCGCAGATCGAGCGCACGCAGGCGCTGCACCATTTCGACCACCTGGGCGGCCAACTTGGGGGGTACCCCGGGGACGCGCAGGTTGACCACGGCGAGCTCAGATTCGGCGTCTGGATAGCCCACATAGAGGAACAAGCAGCGCCGTTTGAGCGCTTCGGACAGTTCGCGCGTGTCGTTGCTGGTCAAAATCACGATCGGCTTGTGGATTGCATTGATTGTGCCCAATTCGGGGATGCTGACCTGGAAATCGCTCAGCAATTCCAATAAAAACGCTTCGAACTCGGCATCCGCACGGTCTATTTCGTCGATGAGCAGCACCACCGGGTTGGGGCTGGTGATTGCACGCAACAACGGCCGAGCCAGCAGAAAGCGCTCCGAGAAAAAGACGTTTTCTTCGTTCGCAATGGCATCGGCCGCCGCTGCCAACGTATCCGCCGCACTGACCATCCCACCGATGCGCTCGCGCAATAATTGGGTGTAGAGGAGCTGCTTGGCGTACTCCCATTCGTACAAGGCCCGTGATTCGTCGATACCCTCATAACACTGCAGGCGGATGAGCTCACGCCCGGTCGCTGCTGCGGTCGCTTTGGCGAGTTCGGTTTTGCCCGTGCCCGCTGGGCCTTCGGCGAGGATGGGCTTTTCGAGCCGACTGGCAAGGAACAAGGTGGTGGCAATGGATTCCGATGCGATGTACTTTTGGTCGGCGAGGCGAGTACGGACCGTCGCGATATCACGAAACATCTGCTACCTCCATGTTTGTAGGGGATAGTGCTATTCTAGTGGATAACGAGGCAGTTATCAGTTATCAGTTA